>DATFSB010000368.1:0-8182 GCA_035262825.1 Gemmatimonadales bacterium
GAGGCCTCGATCGCGAGGATGTCGGCGCGGCTGGCCACGCCGGGAATGCCGGAGATCGTCACGTCGTCCCAGGTTTTTCCTTCGTCCGGCGTCAGCTTGATCAGTCCATTGTTCGTGCCAACCCAGATCACGCCGCGCTTGACCGTCGACAATGCCATCGACTGGATCGCCCCACCCACGAGAAAGCCGGGACGGCCTCGCAGGGAATCCGGGGTCGGCACCGTGTCGCTGGGGAAGCCGAGGTCGGGCGACAGCTTCGCCCAATGCACGCCACCGTCCGTCGACGCCACCAGGAAGTTGAGGCCCGTGATCAGCTCGCGTGGATTCCACGGCGCGAAGGCGATCGGCTGCGAGATCGTGGTCCGCCCCTTCAGATCGGGATCGATATTCGGACTGACGTTGATCCACTGCTCGCTCGGATAGAAGATCTTGAAGACACCGATTCCCGTGGCGTACACGATGTTGGGGTTGAGGGGATCGGGTGCCTCGCTCCCCCACTCCCACCCGGGAACGGGGCTCCAGTCGAGCGGCGTGATCGCTCCCTGGTTGCCGCGCAGCCGCGTGCGGATGGCGCCGGCGTCCTGCTGCGAAGCGTAGACCCACGGCGGAGATGAATTGTCCACGGCAATGTGATAGACCTGCTCCGTCGACTGATTGTACCACGAGCTCCACGTGGTACCGCCGTCGAGCGTCACGACCGCCCCCTGATCGAGCCCGAGCAACATGCGCTGCCCGTTCGTCGGATCAATCCACAGCTGCTGTGGATCGTCGCCGCCGGGAGCGCCCTTGAAGCCGGTGAAGGTGACACCGCCATCCGTGGACTTGTAACTCGCCGTATTGATCGTGTAGACGACGTCGGGATTCTGCGGATCGACGTAGACGCCGCAGTTGTAACCCCCCTGGCCGTTGGCGATGCGCTTGTCGGAGGCATCCATCTGCCGCCACGTGGCGCCGCCGTCATCGGAGCGATACAAACCAAAGTTGCCGATCAGGAACATGCGCTGCGCGTCGCTGTGCATCGCAATCGCGACCGAGGTGCGGCCGGTCAGGCGCGGCAGCCCGCCACCGGTGATCTCGTGCCACGTCACGCCTTCGTCGGTCGACTTGAAGAGCCGAGTCTGCGTCGGCGCGTTCTGCGCGCCGCTGATCCCGCCCGTGGGACCGAAGCGGGCGGGGCCGGTCGCCGGCGTCACGTAATGCCGCACCGTGGTGGCGAGGAGCACGTCAGGACGGTCGAACGCCCAGGTGATCTTCTGCGCGCCCGTCGAATCATCGACGTACAGCGTTTTGGTCCACGACTTCCCGCCGTCGGTGGAGCGGTAGACGCCGCGGCTGTCGGACTTCTTGTGCACGTCTCCCTGGGCCGCGAGCAGGACGAGATTCGGGTCCCTGGGATCGACGAGAATCGAGGGAATCTGTTTGGAATCATCGAGGCCGAGATGCTGCCACGTCTTCCCGGCGTCCGCGGACTTGTAAACGCCGTTGCCTTCGTTGATGCCCCCGCCGGTGATCAGGTCACCCATGCCGACGTAGATCACGTTCGGGTCGGAGGGAGCGACTTCGAGCGCGCCGACCGATGACGCCGCGGTGATCGAGTCGAAGATCGGCGTCCACGTCTCCCCGGCGCTGGTGGTTTTCCAGACGCCGCCGAGCGGCAGCCCGATGTAGTAGACGCCGGGCTGGCCAATCGCGCCCGAGACCGCCGCGACGCGGCCCGCGCGGAACGGCCCGAGATTGCGCCACACGAGGCCGGAGAGCAGGCTCGCCGGAACGGGGCCACGGGTGCCGGCGGGAGCGGCGCCGAGCAGGACGAAGAGCAGAGCGAGACCCAGGGGCCGGGACGAAACGGATGAGCGTGAGAGCATATCGAGCAACTCGCGATGTGAGAGTGTGGCGGCCTCCAATGATATGTCCCGCGCGACAATCGAGGCAATCGGTGTGCCGAAGCAGTCTTGACGACTTCTTGACGTTCCGCGGCGTCGAGACGATGGTCAACGCGAACCCTAGCACGGGGAAGGTGAGCTATGAGCGCAGTACTGCGGGCAGCCCTGGCCGTTGTGACGTTCCTGCCGGCGTCACTGCTGGCTCAGGACTCGAGTAAGGCGGTGACTCCGGCGGACAGTGCGAGGTTGGTGTCGGCCATGAAATCCGATCTTCGCAACCTGGTCGTCGCCGAGGAAGCATTCTTCGCGGACTCGGTGAAGTACAGCTCCAAAGTCGGGCCGGGAGGAGTGAGCTACACTCCGTCCGCGGGAAACGCGCTGCAGTCCATCACGGTGACCCGTGACGGGTGGATCGCGGTGATGACGAACAGCAACACGACCATCCGCTGCACGATTTTCATCGGGTCAACCTCCTTGCCCCCCGCCGTCAAGGAGGGTTACCCGACCTGCAAATGAATCAGGGGTTGTCGTGGGGCTTTCCTTTGGTCGAATCGCTGTGATCTCCACGACGTGGTTTCGATTTCGGTTTCACGTTCTGCTTCGTCGTGTCGGGACGGACCTTGTCCCTGTCGGGACGCGGTTGGCCGCGGGGCGCCGCAGTGTCCGGCGGGGGCCGGCGATCCCTGCTTCTGTCCTCGCGGCGCGGCGGCGGACCGGGCTCGTTGCGCGGGGGCGCGTTCGCCGGCGCATTGGCGGCGGGTGGCTGCGGTTGGCCGCGCGTCGCCGTGGTGTCCGGCGGCGGCGCCCGGCGATCCTTGCCCCGGTCCTCGTGCCGCGGCGGCCGACTTGGTGACCCGCTGTCGGTGGGTGCGTTCACCGGTGGGTTGACTGCCGGTGGCGGGGGGTTGCTCTCCTCGCGCGGTGGCGGACCACGCCGCCGCGGTGGCGATGGCTGGGTCTGCTCGGCCGGCGGCGCATTGGACGGCGGCGGCTGCGGGTTCGGCACGACCACGCCGCTCGGCGGTGGCTGGTGCGGCGCCGGCAGCCCGCGGCGCACCGGGCGCAGCTCGGGCGCTGTCCCGCTGGGCGGCACAGCCGGCCGCACCGCGTTGCGCGGCACATCGTTCCCGAGACTCTCCCGCAGCCGTGCGCGGTCTTCCTGGTCGAGCGGGCGACCCGGTTGCCGGCGCAGCACCGGCTCTTTCACGGAGAACGGGACCGGCGCCGGGGGTGGTTGCGTCTTGACCACGACCTGGCGATCGACCACCGTCTCGGGTGGACGGCGCACGCGCATCGGACCGGGTTGTGCCAGCACGCTGACGCGGGTCGGGGCGAGCGGCGCGGCGGTCCCCACGACGACCGCCTCGCGCATGCGCTCGCGCGGCACGATCACCGCGTTGCGGCCGACCGGCCGGGCGCCGACGAAGTTTTCCTCCGACACCGATGTGACCGCTCCATCCACGTCGCGATTGCGGTAGCGGACGCGCGTGACGTCGATGTTGGTGACGTTGATATTCGTCACATTGACGTTCGTCACGTTCACGTTGCGAACGTAGGTCGGCGAGGCGCGATAGGCCGGGACATAGACCTCGTCCGGGCCGAGCGGGAACCAGGCGACGCCGCCCGCGCCACCCGAGGCGAGGGACACGCTCCAGTTCGGTCCGCCCACGAATGCGACGAGGGCGGGCGCGTAGACGGGACGGGCGACGACGCGACCCGGCACCCACGCCCAGCGATCGGAGAACCACACCCAGCGGCCGTAGTGGAACGGCGCGAATCCCCACGGCGCGTCATCGACCCACGTCCACCCCCACGGCTCCACCCACGCCCAGTGACCGTAGCGATAGGGCGCCCAGCCGGCGTCGACGTCGCGCGGCACCCACAGCGGCCCATACGAGCCGCCGTCGCGCCAGTCGCCGTAGTCGTCGAGATCCTCGTAGCCCACCATGTCGGGCGAGACATAGCGCGTGGAGCGCGAATCGTCCCAACGGCGGTCGCGGCTGGCACCCCAGCGCTCCCAGTCATCCGGCGGACTCGCGTCGGTGATGTCGTAGCTCGGCGCGTCGCGGCCGGAGAGGATACCCACCTCGCCGGCTTCGACGGAGAACGCCGATCCCGAGGCGGTGACTTCGGCCGCCCCACCCCGCACCGTCACGATCGTCGTGTCGCCGCTCGAATCGACGTCGACGCGGTAGGTGCCGGGCCGCTCGAGCGTCACGGCGCCGTTCGGCGTGTCGATCTCGAACAAGCCGCGATCGTCGAGGCGGCGCACCCGCACGTCGAGCGAGCCCTCGGACAAGTCGATCTGCGCCGTCCGGTCGTCGAGGGCGAGGAAGGCGAACGCCGTCCACTGATCGAGGCGAATGACGGTCGAGCCGAGCGAGATCTCGGCGCGCGCGTCGCTATCGGTCCACAGGTGATCGCCGTTGCGCAGCGGGAAGTTGACAGTGGCGTCGGTCCAGTCGTCGACGTCTCCCGGCCGGAAGGACACGGAACCGCTGATGTAGCTGAGCCGCGCGACGCGGCTCGGTGGATCGGGGTCGCGAGAGTCCGGCCCCTGCGCGGGCAGCAGCAACAGGAGCAGCGCCGGCGCGACGATGTGCGAAAACCGCGGCAGAATGTTCATGGCTTCCTATACCCAGCCCCACGGGCTTGGATCGAGTTCCCCTGTTCCGGCGACCTGAACAGATAGAAGGCCGTCACACTGCGCGGCTCTCCGCGTCAGCCATGTGACAGTTATTGTTCCCGCCACATGACCGACCCCTACGCCGCGCTGCGGGTTCCCGATTTCAGACGTTTCATCGCTTTTCTCGCCGCCCAGACGCTCGCCACGATGATGCAGGGTGTGGCCGTGGGGTGGCAGCTCTACGCCGTGACCCACGACCCGCTCGCGCTCGGCATCGTGGGACTCGCCGAAGCGCTGCCGTTCATCGGCTTCGCGCTGCCCGCCGGGCATCTCGCCGACCGCGTCGACCGCCGCCGCCTCTCGCTCGCCGCGCTGTTCGTGCTGGCGCTGTGCAGCGCCGCGCTGCTCGCGCTGACGGCGCTGCGGCTGATTCAGGTCGAGACGGCGTGGGTGGTGTACACGGTGATTTTCGTGAGCGGCATCGCGCGCAGTTACCTGCAACCGACGCGCACTGCCCTGGCCGCCGATCTCGTGCCGCGCGAGCTGTCCGTGAATTCGATCGCGTGGCGCAGCTCGACGTGGCAATCGGCGGCCGTCCTGGGACCGGCGCTGGGCGGCGTGCTCGTCGCCCTCGGCGGACCGGAGCTCACCTACGGCGTGGCGGCGCTGCTGCTCGCCGCCGCGTGGGGCGCTCTGTATCGCGTGGCCCCGCATCCACATCCGCAGCCCGCCGCGGACGCCGACGCCCGGGGTCTGTCCGGCCTGCTGCACGGCGTGCGGTTCGTCCTCGCGCAGCCGGTGCTGCTCGGCGCGCAGACACTCGATCTGTTCTCGGTGCTGTTCGCGGGGGCGGAGGCGCTGCTGCCGATTTTCGCGACCGACATCCTGCACGTCGGCGCGGCGGGACTGGGCGTGCTGCGGGCTGCGCCGGCGGCGGGATCGGTGCTGATGTCATTGTACCACGCGTATCGCCCGTTGCGCGGCCGCATGGGACGAGTGCTGCTGGTGTCGGTCACCCTGTATGGGCTGTGCATCAGCGGATTCGGGTTCTCGCGCAGTTTTCCCCTGTCGGTGGCGCTGTTGCTCGCGTCGGGAGTGTTCGACAACGTGAGCGTGGTGTTGCGCTCGACTCTGTTGCAGACACTGACGCCCCGGCATCTCCTGGGACGCGTGGCGGCGGTGAACGCGATCTTCATCGGCTCGTCGAACGAGATCGGCGCGTTCGAGTCGGGACTCGCCGCGCGGCTGATCGGCCCTGTGCCGGCGGTCCTGCTGGGCGGGCTCGTGCCGATGCTCGTGGTGGCGATCATCGCCTGGCGCGTGCCCGAGCTGCGGCGCCTCGAGCGCATCGGGTGATGTTCTCCGTCCCCTTCGCCCTGCGCCGGCCGTGGCTCATTACGCGCGATCTCCTGCAGAGCCGCGCGCACCCCGATCTCGCGCGCCTGCGGGCGATCGACGAT
This sequence comes from Gemmatimonadales bacterium, assembly GCA_035262825.1. Lineage (GTDB taxonomy): Bacteria > Gemmatimonadota > Gemmatimonadetes > Gemmatimonadales > GWC2-71-9 > DASTHG01. The sequence goes on from DATFSB010000368.1 coordinate 5,970, forward strand.
CCCGAATCCTTCGTGTGGCGCATCCTGCCGCACGCCGCGCGCACGTTCACCGCCTCCATCACCCTGCTCCCGGCCGATTCGGCGCGCGCGATGGCGGTGGCCTACCTCTACTGCCGCATGCTCGATACGTACGAGGACCTGCTGCCCGACGCGGCGGAGCGCGAGCGCGCGCTGGCGGCGTTCGCAGCGCGGTTTGGGGGAGACGGCATCCCCCCGGGGGCCGCGCCGCGGATCGCCCGGTCGCGGGCGCGGGACGCGCGCGACCAGACGCACGTCGTCCTGGTGAACCGCTGCCGGCTCGTCGACCGGGTGTTCGCCTCGCTGCAGCCGGTCGTGCGACAGCACACGATGGATCTCGTACGGTCGATGGCAGCAGGGATGATCTGGTCGTCCCAGGCGTTCCGCGCGCAGGGCGGCATGTTGATCGATGCCGCGCAACTGTCGCGCTATTGTCGCACGGTGATCGGCCTGCCGTTTCTGTTCGCCGTTCGGCTCCACCTCCTGCGCAGCGGCGGCCTGACCGTGACGGACGCGTTGCAGGAGGACACGCTGCAGGCCGGCGAGATGGTGCAGCTCGCCAATGTCACACGCGACATCGAGAAGGATCTCAAGCGCGGCATCGCCTATCATCCGGCGCTCGCCGGAGACCTCGGCAGGAGCGCGGGCGAACCCGGGGTGCGCGAGCGCATTCGCGCCGTACGGGAAGAGCTGCTGCAGCGGGCGCTGCGCCTCGCACCGGCCTATGAGCGGATGATGCTGGCGTTGCCCTTCGGGCGCGTGAGTCTGGCGCGGGGATCGGGGGTGTTGATGCTGGCCTTCACGGACCGCTATTACCGCTCGTGCGCCGCGCTCGTGGGACGCCCGTCCTGGCCCGGTCCGACGAGCGCGCTCGGCATCATCGTGCGCTCGGCGGCGCACGTCGTGTCGCCGGCGCTCGCCGGCAGGACGGTGCGGCGGATCACGGCTGCCTTCCTCAACGCCACGGCCCCCGCCGGATAATCCCGCGGGGGCCGTGGTCGGTTGCTGCGCCGCGGCGCCGTGTCACGCGCCGGCGGCGATACCCGCTTCCGTTTCGGTGATCGCGGCGTCCACGTGCCCGATCGCCTTGACGCGGTGTCCGGCCTTGTCCGCTGCGGCTTCTTCGAGGTGACGCTTGGCGCCGCGCAGCGCCTCGAGCGCCGCCTTCATGTGCGGCTGTTGCGAGTCGGAATGTCGCTCCAGGGGCTGCCCGTGCAACACGGCCGGCAGGCTGATGCCGACCAAACCGAGCAGGGCAATCGCGGAACGGCGGGTGACGAGAGACATGCCTACCTCCCGAGAGGGTGAGTACGTGACACCATCGCTCCAGAGACCCGCCGCTGGCGTCACGGGTAACCGGCCGGCTCAGCGCTTCGTTGCCAGTGACGCAGCAGTGGTTTCCGCCGCGAACCCCAGCGCCGCTCCGATTACCAGCGACACCCCCGTATAGAGCATGTGACCGAGATCCGCCCCGGCGCCGTTGCCGACGGTTACCGCGGCCCCGACGAGCGCGCCCGGGATGAACGACAGCGCAGGCACCTTCGACATGATCATGATGACCACGGCGATGACGCCCATCAGCAGCGCGTACAGCAACGTGCTGCCGCCGAAGCGCGGCAACAACTGCATCATCACCCAGACGTAGAGCATCCCGGAGATGGTCGCGAACACCGTCTTCTGGAACCCCTGCGTCTTCCCGCCGGCGGCGAAGAAGCAGCCCAGCGCGGCGATGCCGACCCAGGGAGAAAGGTCGGGGATGTACTGGAGCGAGACGAATGTCCAGAGTGCGACGAGTACACCGGTGCTCAACGCGAGTGCGGCTTGCCTGTCCATACTCGTGGACCTCCTCCAGAGGGATTGAGCAGCGATGCGACGATGCGGCGCGCAGCAGCGGCGGTCAAGCCGCGCGCCCGGTCATACGCTTGAAATGGGCGCTCTCTACGCGCCAGTGGAACACGAGGATCGCGACCTGGTCGCAGACGGACGCGACCACCCCGGCGAGCGAGCCGGTGATGAGCGCGCACCCGTAAGTCTGGAGGTAGCCGACGGTGTACATCGGGTTTTTGAAAAAGCGGTACGGGCCGGTGGACACCCGTGCGACGGGTGCGGCCGGTGTGAAGAAGTTGTACCAGTAGTAGGCTTTGTCGCCAAGGGTGGCGGCGGCCCAGAGCTTCGTGCCGACGCCGAGCAGCACG
>DATFSB010000369.1:0-14500 GCA_035262825.1 Gemmatimonadales bacterium
CGCCACCTGGTCATAACTGACGTACGTCGTGCCCCACCCCTTGTCCGCCGCCACTTTGGTCAGCGCCGCGGTCAGGGTCGTCTTGCCGTGATCCACGTGGCCGATGGTGCCGACGTTCACGTGGGGCTTGTTGCGCTCGAACTTTGCCTTGGCCATTGGTCTCCGTTCCTCGTTTCAAAGGCGCTGGATGGCAGCGCTCTCTAAAAAACAGTCATCAGTTCCCAGAGCTCGCGAGCGGGATTGAACCGCTGACCTCGTCCTTACCAAGGACGCGCTCTACCGACTGAGCTACGCGAGCCTCCTCATCGAGATCCTTCGGGCCGTTCGGGCCCTCAGGACAAGGAGCGGGCGACGGGGCTCGAACCCGCGACCCTCAGCTTGGAAGGCTGATGCTCTACCAACTGAGCTACGCCCGCGCGCTCCCTGCGCGCCCCAGTGGTGGGGGAAGGATTCGAACCTTCGTAGGCCGAAGCCGGCAGATTTACAGTCTGCTCCCTTTGACCGCTCGGGCACCCCACCAGGTCCCCTGCCGACTCAGCCTCTTGCTCGGCGTTTCTTTCTCCCACTGACGACGCACCCCGCGTGAGCCCCGCGGGGTGGATTGTGCGCGCAGTGAATCGAGTTGCGATCTCCGCGTCCAGCTTCGTGAGCTGACGAAGGGACTCGAACCCTTAACCTGCTGATTACAAATCAGCTGCTCTACCAGTTGAGCTACGTCAGCTGGCGATCCTCAAACTTTCCAGACTTGTAGCTTAACCGCAGCAGGGCCCTGGGGCAAGGGAAGGACTGGGAACGAGTTATCAGCCCTTTGGACGCATCAGATCCCGAAACCGCTGATCGTCCTCCAGGGAGGCGAGCGCCAGGTCCGTGTGTACATCAACGACATCAGGGACCCCCTGCCCGAAGGCGGTGCGCAGCAGGTCGAGGGCCGAGTCCTTGTCCCCCAGCAATGCGTGAATACGAGCCCGCTGGTAGGACATCGCCCCGAGCATGTATCCGTCGGCGCTGGCGCTCAGGGCGCTATCCACGCTCAGTGCCCCGGCTCGATTCCCCTGGCGCGCGTAGATGGCTCCAAGGGTGCCGAGGACGGCATACCGCTCCATATCAGGAAGGGTGCGGGCGACACTGCGGTAGGGCGCCAGCAGCCGCGCGGCATCATCGAGCCGCCCCGCTTCGAAGTAGGCTCGCACCAGCTCGAACCCCTGCTCCGGCGCCTCGTGCCCTCCCTTTGCCTCGTGCCACTTGATGGCTCTGTCGACCGCTTCACGCGCCGCGTCCTCGTAACCGTGAGCGCGTAGCTCGCCGGCCGTCATCAGCGCCACGCTCGCTGCCGTATAGCGATCCTCGGGCGGCAGCTGAAATCCCTCATCGAGGGTCTTCCGGACCTCGCTCAGACGACCGAGCGCCGCCAACGCCCTGGCCTCTACGACCAGTCCTGCCAGTCCGGGCGTGCGCCGGCGTCCCGCAACGGCCTCCTTCAGCTCGCGCCGGTGCTCTCCCAGCATGTGGAGGGCCGACGTCAGGCTCCATGCATACATGTACGATCCCTTGAACAGTCCGCGATCGGGATCGAGCGCCTCCATCGCCGCCAACGCTTCGCGCGGGCGATTGTTGTACATCGCCGCCTCGTTGACGAGGTAGAGCGCGTCGGACGCCGGCGCGAGTCGTGCCAGCTCGCGGGCCGCTTCGAGAGCGTTCGCGGCACTGCCGCGGACGATGGCAGCCACCCAGCCGAGATAGGCGCGGTCGACCGGGGCGAGGCGCCGGCTCGAACCCTCGAGCCGGCGCACGATGGAATCGGCGCCGGCGTGCTCGCCCAGGTTGATGCGGGCGGCCGCGGACCAGATCGACGCCACGCTGAAGTTCGAGTCGGCCGCCGCCGCGCGATCGAAGTGTTCCCGGGCGCCCGGGTAATCGTCGCGCGCATAGCGATCGAGACCCTCGACGAAATGTTGGTACGCCTGGTAGTCGGGCGGCTGGCTGGCGGACGCACCCCAGCCGGCGAGCTTCGGGTTGAAGAGTGTCGCCAGCGACGTCATCACGCGTTGGCGTACTACTTCCACCGCAGCGAGCGGGTTGGCAACGGATCCGACCACAGGATCGAGAGCGCGGACCACCTTTCCATCAACGGCGTCGGTGATCTCGATCTGAAACCGCAGACTGTCACCCTGGCGGTAGTAGGAGCCGGTGACCACCGTACCGGCCCGCGTCTCGCGCACCAGCGCACGGATCCCCGCGACATCCAGATCGCCGCTGCCGCGTGAGGAGGCGCTGGAGCTGGCCAGGACGTTTACCGAAGGAACTACCTCGACGAGCCCGGTTTGGGTCAGTCCCTGGGTCACCCAATCCGCTGCCATGTGCCCGACCGGCTCGAGTGCCGCATCTCCCGTGTGGTTCTTGAGCACGGCCACTACCACCCGCCCCGGAACGAGATTCGAGGCGCGGTGGCGGACGGTCCACGCAATCCCGGCGGCCACGGCGACGACCCCGACCGCGAGAACCGCCACGCGCCAGCTGCGCCGACTGGCAAACCGTCCCCGATTGGGGAGACTCGGACGATGCACCGATCCCCCGAGGGCTTCGGCGAAGTCGGCGACGGTCGCAAAACGATCAGTCGGCAGGGGCGCCAGGGCACGGGAGATCGCATGCTTGACGGCGCGCGCTCCACCGCTCCCCACGCCCTGAAAGACGCCGCGGGCATCGAGGTTTGCCCAATTGGAGATCTCGCGATCCAATCCCGCCCGCATCGGTGGGTCGCCGGTGAGCAGCTCGAACAACACGCAGCCGAGACTATAGACGTCGGTCCGCGGATCGACCTGGAGCCCCATCGCCTGCTCGGGACTCATATAGCCGGGAGAGCCGATGGCGTGACCCGTCTCCGTGAGTGCCTGTCCGCCGGCGGCGCTGATCGCCCGCGCGATCCCGAAATCGGCCACCACCGGATGCCCCCCGGAGAGCAGAATATTCTCGGGCTTGATATCGCGGTGCACGATGCCCTGCGCGTGCGCGTATCCGATGGCGTCGGCCACGTCCAGCGTCACGTGGAGTGCGTCTTCGAGGCTTTGCGGACCCTGCTGGAGGAGGCGATGCCGCAGCGATTCCCCTTCGATGTAGGGCATGACGTAGTAGAGCAATCCGTCCACGTCCCCAGCCGCGAAGATCGGGACGATATGCGGATGATTGAGACGGGAGGAGAGCTCCACTTCCCGGATGAAGCGTTCGACCAGCAGCCGGCTGGAGATGCTGGGCTCCAGGACTTTGATGGCCACCGGCCGCCGCGGATGTTGCTCCATCGCCAGATAGACCCGGGCCATACCCCCTGCCCCGATCTGGCGCTCCACTTCATAGCGTGGAGCCAGACGCTCGCGCAGCAGATCGATCACGTCGCTCATCGCTTCGCTGAACTTACGCACTCGCAGGGCACCGGGCGACTGGCGGGCTGCCTCTGGCCGATTCGCTGGAGGGGCATAGTATGAAGAAACACTATGACACCGCCTCGAACTTCACCGCTCGCGCGGCTGCTCGTCTATTACGGTCTCATCGCCCTGGCGGTTTGGGCGATGGTTTCGCTGTTCCCGGGGATCCTCGACCTGCTCGAGCGGTTCCGGCAGCTCTCCGCCTTGAGCGCCGGGTCGCGGGGGGTCGATGCGAGTCGAGGCACCGGCTTCGAGAGCATGACGCAGGGAGATCTGGCGTGGATCACCTTCCTCTCGATGCTCGAGGCGCTGGCGCTCGTCCTGCCCGTCGCGTACGTGTACATGGTCACGAAACAGCGGCGCGGCTACGACCAGTCGGTAGTTCAGACAGTGATGGTCCTGCCGATGGTGGTGGCCGGTACTCTCATCCTGGTTCAGAACAGCCTGTCGCTCGCGTTCGCGCTCGGCGCGGTGCTCGCCGCGGTGCGATTTCGCAACACGCTGAAAGACACCAAAGACGCCGTCTACATCTTTCTCGCCCTCGCGGTGGGTGTCGCAGCCGGGCTGTTCTCTCCGGCGGTAGCAGCCGTCAGCTCGATCGTCTTCAACCTCACCGTGCTCGCGTTGTGGTACTTCAACATCGGCAACATCTACGTCGACCAGCGAGGCCGCGTGGCCCCGCTGCGTCCCGGCGAAGCCCTGCTCGGCCCGGCGAAGACGGGGGACTTCATGGCGGTGGGGGATCCCAGGCTGCTGGCCGCGCTGACGCCGGATCAGCTCGATGAGGTCGCCGACCGCGCGGCGCGCCTCCAGGCCTACATCGTGGCCCGAACCGGTGACGAGAAGAAAAAGCGGTTTACCGCCGTCGTCCTCGTCCATGCCCGGGACTCGCAACCGGCGCAGCAGGCGGTCGAGCCGTTCCTGGAAGACCGAACCAAGCGGTGGCGGCTGGCGGAGATTTTGCCGGAAGAAGGTGGGACGGTCACTCTCGAATACCTCGTTCGTCTCAAGGACGACGTGGAAGCCGGAACGTTTCTCGACGACCTGCAACGAGCGGGGGCACCGAGCGTGGTTGCGGCCGAGTACCGGTCACTGCGCGGCTTGAAACGCGGTCAGGAATGAGTCCGGCGCATTGGACCGCGGGTATCGCGCTCGCCTGGGCGTGTGCCGGCGGACCGGCCACCCTGTTTTCCCAAGTCACCGATTCGCTCCGCCCCCCGCGGCAGGTGCGGATTGCCGCGGGGACGCGTTACCGCGTCGGTCCCCTGCACCAGTTGCTGCTCGGTCGACACTACCGCGATTTGTGGGCGACTCCCCTCAGCGTCGACGTGCTCGATTTCGACACGTATGCCGGCGGCCTGAAGCCGACGGCCTGCGGCGGACGGCGGCAGACCAAGTCCATCAGACTGCAGGGCGCCGACGGGCGCAGCTACGTCCTTCGGTCCGTGGACAAGGATCCGACGCTGGCCCTGCCGCCGGACCTTCGCGAGACCTTCGCGCGGGAGATTCTCCAGGATCAGACCAGTTCGGCACACCCGGGCGCGCCACTCGTGGTCCCGCCGCTGCTCGAGGCCACCGGCGTCCTCCATGCCACCCCGTCCCTGTACGTCCTCCCCGACGATGCACGGCTGCAAGCATTCGATTGCGTGTACGCCGGCATGCTGGGCATGATCGAACAGCGCCCCACCGCCGCGTCGGACGAGGATCCGGGATTCGAGGGCGCCGTCGATATCGAGAGCACCGCCAAACTGTTCGACCAGCTGCAACGCGGTCCCCGCGACCGGGTGGATGCCCGGGCGTTCCTGGCCGCGCGGTTGCTCGATGTCTACCTCGGCGACTGGGACCGCCACCAGGACCAGTGGCGTTGGGCGCGGTTCGACGAAGGTGGCGTGCGTTGGTGGAAACCGATCCCCCGCGATCGCGACCAGGCGTTCTCGAGAATGGACGGGCTGCTGGTCCGGCTCGCGGGAGTGTACTTCCCCGAGTTGACCGGGTTCGCGGACAAGTACCCCAGCCTCTATCGACTGACGCTCACTGGAGCGGTGCTCGACCGTCGCCTGCTGGTGGAGCTCGATCGGTCCGTCTGGGACTCCACAGCCGCCGCCCTCCGGGCACGGCTCACCGATTCCGTCATCGATGAGGCGGTGGCGCGCTTGCCGAACGCGTATCGCAACGGGACCGGTGCCCATCTCGCCGATGCGCTGCGCCGGCGTCGCGACCACCTGGCCGAGGCAGCCAGCAGCTATTACGAGCTGCTCGCCGGCTACGTGGACGTCCATGCGACGGATGAGGCGGACAGCGTCGTGATCGACCGGCAGCCATCTGGCACCGCGGTCCGTGTCACGACCAAGGGTGAGTCCATCTTTGCGCGCACCTTCAATCCACGCGAGACGAGAGAGATCCGGCTCTATCTCCACGGCGGTTCGGACCGTGTCGTCGCCCACGGTGCGGGCGGCGGCCCCTTCCTCCGAGTTATCGGGGGCGGTGGCGATGACGAGCTGGTCGATTCTTCCGCCGGCGGCGGTGTGCGGTTCTATGACGATCGCGGTGCGAATCGCGTGCTGCCCGGTCCCCATACGGCCGTCGACCTGCACCCCTATCGGGCTCCGCCGATCGATACGAACACGCTGGGGCGACCGCGGGACTGGGGCGCACGCGCGGTTCCCTTCACCTGGCTGTCCTTCGGGTCGGACATCGGCGTGCTTCTGGGAGGCGGGGTCGAGGTCACCAGATACGGCTTCCGGGAGCTGCCCTACCACACACACACCAGGCTGCGGGCGGGATACGCCACCGCGGCCGCGGCCGGCCGAGCGGACCTGGTCCACGAAGTCAGGAACTTCCCCGGGCAGGCCACCACGACCCTGCACGTACGCGCTTCAGGAATCGACGTGCTCCGGTTCTACGGATTCGGAAATGAGACGAGTGATTCCGGATCTACGCCCTTCCACAAGGTGCCGCAGCAACAGTACGACATCGCTCCGACCATCACGTGGGGGTTGTCCTCGCCCGTACGAGTATCGTTCGGCATGATCCTGAAGGATGCCGAGACCAAACCCGATCCCACGCGCCTGATTGGAATCGTCCGACCTTACGGAGTCGGCTCGTTTCAACAAGTGGGGGCCACCGCCGAATTCGTGGTGGACACGCGCGATCGCGCTGCCTGGGCGACGCGCGGCGTGCACTTCTCGATTTCGGGAGCCGCGTATCCCGCCGCCCTGGATGTGAAGCAGGGCTTCGGCAGTGTCAGCGCCCAGGCCGCGAGCTATCTGACCGTTCCCCGGGGGCCGACCGTTGCGTTCCTGGTCGGCGGCAGCCGTGTCTTCGGGCCGTATCCCTTCTCCGAGGCGGCATTCGTCGGCGGTGCCACGACGGTGCGCGGCTTCACCGAGCATCGTTTCGCCGGCGATGCGGCCGCGTGGGGCAGCGCGGAGCTGCGCATGTCGCTGGCCCATATCCAGGTGACGATGCCGATCGAAGTCGGCGGCTTCGGCCTCGCGGACGCCGGACGCGTGTTCCTGTCCGGTGAGCGGTCCGATGTCTGGCACGGCACCCTCGGAGGCGGACTCTGGTTCGCGTTTCTCAATCGAGCCAACACCCTGGTGGTGACGGCGGCCCGGTCCCGGGAGCGCACGGCGATCTACATTCGCGCCGGCTTTTCGTACTAGAGATGCCCCGGCCTCGACTGCAGGAGTGGCGCGGCGAGGTTCCGACGCTCGATCTCCTGAACCGCATGGCCGTGGACCCGTTGCCGCTGGCCGTGCGTGGCATGCCGGTCGAGCAGACCTTCCATCGCGATGTCTACTACGACGCCGACGATTGGACCCTGCGGCGGCGAGGGATCACCTGCCGATTCCGCGTACAGCTCGACGATCGTCGCCTCCTCACGGTGCGGAGTCTGGGGCGCACCGAGGGCGCAGCCCTGGTCGTCGTGCCGCAGATCTTCGAGGCCGGAGTCGACGATCTCTCCGGAGAGCAAGCGCTGGCCGGCAGCTCCGAGCCGGCCCGCCGGCTCCGGGCCATGATCGACCCGGCGCTGCTCGCGCCGCGTATTGCCTTCGAGACCAGCCGCCGCATACGGGGTACGCGTCCGCGACTCCTGGCTCGCGCGCGGTTCGAGTTCATTTACGACGCCGTCACGGTGCGCCGGCATCAGCTGTCGCAGACGTTTCAGGAGGTGACAGTGCGCTGCCTCCGCGAAGGCCGCCCCGCTCTCGATGCGGTCACCGCCGATGTGCAGCGCACACACGGTCTGCGGCCGTTGCTGGTCGGCAAGTTCGAGCGCGCCGAGCGCATCGCCCGGGAGCTGGACGCGGAGGGCGTCACCCGCGCGGCGCACGGTCAGCGGGAGATCGCCCTGGTCGCATTGGAGGAAGGCCGGATCGCCCTGGTCGACGACCAGGGCAGGCAATGCCTCCCCGTCGCGCGCGGGAGCGGGGAGGAAGGATCCCGTCACTTGCTGCGCACCACCTTCGGCAGCGGCGACGGACAACTCCGGTTCCTCGGCCTCGCACCCGATCCCGGCGACGGATCGGTGCTCGAAGTGTGGTTAGCCCGCCGCGTGAGTGGAGCGGGAACGGAGCGCTCGGGAATGCGCTGGCTCCCGCTGCGCGACGTGCTGGAGCGCGTCGGATCGCCGGCGATGCGCGATCCCCGGACCCTGGCAGCGCTGGCCGTGGCGACGAAAGCCGGCGACCTGCCGGGCCCCGGCACCGTCCGCGCGAGCGCTGTCGTGCGAGCGCCGCGCGCCACCGAGCCCGTGGCGGCGCCGGCGGATCAACTGTTGAACGAAGACCTCTCGACGCTGGCGTTCAACGAGCGCGTGCTGGAGCTGGCCGAGGACACGCGGCTGCCGTTGCTCGCACGGGTTCGGTTTTTGTCCATTCTCAGCAGTAACATCGACGAATTCGTCATGGGGCGTATCGCAGCGGTCGCGCAGGCGGTGGCCGCGGGCGATACCAAGCGCAGCGAGGACGGCCTCACGCCCCGGGGGCAGCTCGCCGCGATCACGCTGCGGCTCGCCCCGCTGCTGGAACGCCAGGCGCTGTGCTGGACGTCGATGTGCCTCCCGGCGCTGGCCGAACAGGGCATCCGCGTTGTGGGATGGGACGCCTTGGACGATGCTCAGCGTGAGACAGCGCGGCAGTACTTCACGAGCCAGGTGTTCGCGGTGCTGACACCCCAGGCGATCACGCGCGCGCCCGGACACCCGTTCCCGCTCATTCCCGGCGCCCGGTTGTGCCTGGCAGCGGTCGTGCGTGACCCGCGGGGCGGCGCACTGCACTTCGCCTGCGTCAAGCTGCCGGAGGGACTGCCTCGGTTCGTCCCGCTCGGGGCGGACGTTTTCCTGCCGATCGAGGACGTCGTTCGCGGAGGTCTCGACACGCTCTATCCCGGCCGCCGGGTGGAGGGGGCGCACGCGTTCCGAATCATCCGCAGCGGCGACATCGAGCTCGACGAAACTCACGCGGCGAGTCTGCTGCAGGTCGTGGGTGAAGAGGTGCGGCGGCGCCCCTTCGGGAGAGTGGTGCGGGTGGAGGTCGAGCGCGACATGCCGCAGGCGGTACGCGAGCTGCTGGTGCGCGAGCTGCAATTCGAAGATGGCGGCGACGTCAGCACCCTCGGCCCCGGCGACCTGTACGAAGCGCCGTCGCTCGTCGACCTCGGTGCGCTGCGCGAGCTCGCATCGCTGCCCCGCCCCGACCTGCAGTATCCGCCGTTCCAAGGCGAGGATCCACTCTCTGCCGACCGCTCGATCTTCGCTCTCCTCAGCGAGCGCGACCTGCTGGTGCACCATCCCTACGACTCGTTCGGTGCCACAGTCGAGCGCTTCTTCACCGAAGCGGCGGACGATCCTGCCGTCGTCGCCATCAAGCTCACGCTGTATCGCGCCGGAGGGCGGTCGGCCATCGTGGACGCGCTGCAGCGGGCGGCCCGCGCGGGGAAGGATGTGTTCGTGTTCGTGGAGCTGAAAGCGCGCTTCGACGAGGAGCGTAACGTCGACTGGGCTCGCAAGCTGGAGGACGCCGGCGTGCACGTCGTGTATGGTCTGGTACAGCTCAAGACCCATTGCAAGACGGCCCTCGTCGTGCGCCGCGAAGGGGACGTCGTGCGCCGCTACGCCCACATCGGGACCGGTAACTACAATCCCGCGACGGCGGCATTGTACACCGACCTTGGTCTCCTGACCGCCGACGAAGCGCTGGGAGCGGATCTGAACGACTTGTTCAACGAGCTGTCCGGGGCCTCGCGCCCTCCGCAATCGCCTTACAGGAGCCTCCTGGTTGCTCCCACGTATCTGCTGCCGCGATTCCTGGAGATGATCGATCGTGAGGCGGAGCATGCGCGGGCGGGGCGCGGTGGCCGCATTCGGGTCAAGATCAACGGTCTGGCGGACACGGAGATCATCCTTGCACTCTACCGTGCGGCGCAGGCGGGTGTGGAGGTCGACATCTCGTGTCGCGGACTTTGCCGTCTCCGCCCCGGCGTCCCCGGGCTGTCGGAGCGGATTCGGGTGGTCAGCGTGCTCGGCCGCTTCCTCGAGCACGCCCGCATCTTTCACTTCGGCAACGGAGGATCGCCGGAGTACTACATCGGATCTGCCGACTGGCGCGGGCGTAACCTGCGCCGGCGCGTGGAAGTCGTCGCGCCCGTCCTGCACGGCGAATGTCGCCAGCGGCTGGATCGCATTCTGACCAGCGAGTTGTCGGAGCCGACGGCCTGGGAGCTCGGCCCGGATGGCCGCTATATCCGGCGCGGGTCTTTCGCACCCTCTCTCGCCACCGGAGGCGTGTAACTGTGCGTTCTCAACTCACTGTGTGGTATCTCGCCGCGTTCGCCGCACTCCCGGACAGTGGGCGCGCTCAGGCCTCCGGCACGACGACGTATCGAGCCGATTGGGCCGACGTCGCCGCGGTCACCGTCTCCGGCGTGACGGCGCTGCTCCCCGGCCTGCTGAAGTTGCCACACGGGGCCCCGTCGTGCGCGCCATGTGACACGACGGGGCTCCCCGCAATCGACCGCTGGGCCGTAGGTCAGCACTCGTCGTTCGCGCAGGCCGGGAGCAACGTGATGCTGGTCGGGGTCGGCGGCCTGTCGGCCTACCTGACGACGCATGACCTCGCTGCGCGACAGGCGCGCGGCAATCTCGCGGTGCTGGCAAATTCCATCACCTGGACTTCGGCAACAACCCAGTGGCTCAAGGTCCTGGTGCGCCGCAAGCGACCTGTCTTGTACACGAGCGGCGCGGTCGCCGCAGCGGCGAGCCCCGACAACCAGCGATCGTTCCCGTCGGGGCACACCTCCGTCGCCTTCTCCATCGCGTCCGCCTATCTCGTGATGGGCCGGCGCGAGCATCTCCCGCACTACACGCGCAACTCGATCCTCCTCTTCGCCGGAGCGGCCAGCGTCGGTGCGCTCCGCGTGCGCAGCGGCAGCCACTTCCCGACCGACGTCCTCGGCGGCGCCGTCCTGGGAACCGGCGTTGGCTGGCTGGTAGCCGCATTGCATCCCCACACCCCGTGACGCGTCACGACCGGTGCTGGGGGCCGTGGGCGCTCGCCGTGACCAGCCTGTTGCTCGCTCCCGGGCACCTCACGGCGCAACAGCGCTGCGACGAGCCGCACTACCGCTGGAGCGTGAAGACCGACACTGCGCTCGTGCGCACGCGCGCGGCGCCGGTCACGATCACCGCGATCCTGACGCAGTGGCCGGTGCCCGCGATCGGACCGGACGATCGTTGCGCGCCGCGCTCGGATCGCGAACGCAACGTCTATATAGTGCGCGGGTGGATTCGCCGCATCGAAATGACGAAGGACGATGGCGACTGGCACATCGAGCTGACCGCCGGCCAGACGAGCCCCACTGATTCCTGCATCGTCGTGGAGATTCCGCTCCCAGCACTCGGGTCGCGGTATGGCCGGTCGCGCATGCAGCTCTCCGAGCTGCTCCGAGGGCGGCGGCTCGACAAGCAGGGCGACCTCGACGCGCCGCTCGAGGTGCGCATCGTCGGGGCTGCGTTTTACGACGCACAACATCGGCGCACGACGCGGAAGCGCGACGTGACCGATGGCGGTCACGGACGGTGTAATTCGTCGCTGCGCGCTCTATGGGAGCTGCATCCTGTGTACGCGGTGCTGCGACCCTGACTCTTCTCCAGCGACGCCTTTCCCCGCTCGCATACTTCTGCTTCGGCTTCGGCAGCATGGTGGGAGTCGGGTGGCTCGTCGTCATGGGAGACTGGCTCGGCCGCGGCGGCCCCGTCGGAGCCGCGCTCGCCTTTGGGGCTGGTGGCCTCTGCCTCCTCCCCATCGCCCGGGTCTACGGGGCCCTGGTTCAGGAGCTCCCCGATGCCGCCGGGGAGGTCGCCTATACCGATGGGGTGTTCCCGCCGGTCTTGAGCTTCGGGGCCGGTTGGGTCATGGTGCTGGCGTACGCCATCGTCTGTCCCTGGGAAGCGGTTGCCATCGGCAATCTGCTCGTCCGCCTCTTCCCCGGCATCAACCATGGCGCCCTCTACGAGGTAGCGGGGAGGACGATCTACGCACCTCGACTGGCCGTCGGCTTCTGTCTGACGGCCCTGATCGGCTACATCAACTACCGCGGGATCCGCTCGAGCGGGCGTCTGCAGACGGTGACCACTATCGCACTCCTCGCCTGCGTCGCCGTCTTCGTCACGCTGGGATTGCTGCGGGGAGACCCTGCCGGGTTGCCGCCTCTGTTCTCCCGACCCGGTACGAGCGGCGCCCTCGTATCGACCCTTCTCGTGCTGCAGATCGTCCCCTACTTCATGACGGGATTCGAGTCGATCGGCAAGGCGGCGGAAGAGGCGCGACCAGAGTTCGACCCGCGCGGCTTCGGTCTCGCGATGACTCAGGCGGTGATCGGCGCGGCCGTATTCTACGTGCTCGTCATCCTCGCCACCGCGCTGGTGTCACCCTGGCGCGAGCTCGTCGACCAGGGACTCGGCCCCGACACGGTGTTCGCGCGGGCATTCGGCTCCACCGCGATCGCGCGGCTGATCATTGCCGGCGCACTGTTCTCTCTCATCAAGGTGTTCAACGGCAACTTCGTCGCGGCCACGCGACTGCTCTTCGCCCTGGGGCGCCGCACCCTCGCGCCACCGGCGCTGGGACGCGTGCATGCGCGCTACGGTACTCCCGCCGTGGCCGTTACCGCGCTCGCGCTCGTGACGGCGCTCGCCGCATGCTTCGGCGACGTCGTGCTCATCCCGATCACCGAGGTGGGCGCGCTCGCGGCAGGCCTCGGCTGGTGCGCCGCCAGCGTCGCGTTGATCGTGCGGCGACGGCGTGCCGGTCGGCGATCGTGGGCCGCGATCGCAGGTGTCATCGTCAGCGTTGTGATCGTGCTCATGAAGGTGATTCCCGGCGTGCCGGGGAGTTTCACTATGCCAGAGTGGATCGCGTTCGGAATCTGGTGCGGGGTGGGGCTGGTGATGTGGACGGTAGGGGGCGGTAGGGGACGGTAGGGGTTATACCGTCTCCTCGTCTCCTACCGTCTCTTACCGTCCCCTACCGTCCTCTATTTCGGTCCCGCCGGCAGGTGCTCCAACAAATACCGCGTCAACAGCGTGTAGATGTGCAGCGTCGTCCCCCGCCCCTCGCAGATGCAGTGGGTGCGGTTGGGGTACACCATGAAGTCGAACTGCTTGCCAAGCGACACGAGCCGGTTGGCCAGTCGCTCCGAGCCCTGGTAGTGGACGTTGTCGTCGCCCGAGCCGTGCACGAGCAGCAGGTGTCCCTGCAGTCCGTCGGCGTGCGTGATCGCCGAGGCGAGCCGGTAACCTTCGGCGTTCTCCGACGGGAGCCCCATGTAGCGCTCCTGGTAGATCGTGTCGTAGAGCCGCTCGTCGGGCACCGGCGCGACCGCCATCCCGACGGCGTAGACGTCGGGGTAGCGGAACATCGCCTGCAGGGTACTCGACCCACCGCCGCTCCATCCCCAGATCGCCACCCGCGTGGAGTCGATGTAGCGCCGCGAGCGGGTCAGTGCGCGCACCGCGTCCGCCTGTTCCCGGCTCGACAGCACACCGATCTGGCCGTACACCACCTTGCGCCATGCGCGCCCGCGGGGGGCCGGGGTGCCGCGGTTGTCGACACTGGCCACGATGTAACCCTGGTCGGCCAGCATGCGGTGCCACAGCCCCTGCGTGCCGGACCACTCGTCACGCACCGTTTGCCCGGCGGGTTCGCCGTAGACGTACATCAACAGCGGGTACGCCTTCGTCGAATCAAAATCCCGCGGCCGGATCATCCAACCGTCGAGCGACGTCTTGTCGCCCACTTTGACTTTGAAGAATTCGACCGGCCGCTGGTGCAGCGAGTCGACGGCCGCTCGCAGCGCGGCGTTGTCCACCAGAGTGCGGACGACCTGGTGTGACGGCAGGCGGACGAGCTCCGTCACGGGAGGCGTATCGAACCGCGACAGGCGATGGATCGCCCAGTGCGCGTCGGGGGAGATATCGTAGTCGTGCGTCCCGCGCGCATTCGCCGGGGTCATGCGCTCGGGCGTCCCGCCGCCGTCGAGCCGCACGCGATAGAGATAGCGCTCGGTGGCATTGTCTGGCGACGCGATGTAGTACACCCATCCGCCCGGCTCATCGACCGCCGCAACGGAGATCACATCGAACGGCCCGCGGGTAATCAGCGTCGGTGATCCACCCCGGCGCGGCGCGGTGTAGAGGTGTCGCCACCCGTCGCGCTCGCTCACCCAGAGGAACCGCGTATTGCCTCCCAACCACTGCCAGTCGTCGACGACGTCCACCCAGGCGCTGTCCCCCTCCGTCAGCGCGGTGCGCGTTCCGCCGGTCACCGCGTCGGCGATCAGCACGCGGTCGGTGTTCTGCTGGCGGTTCATGCGCTGCAACACCAGCTCCTTCGTGTCGATCCACTCCATGCGCGGCAGATAGTTGTCGCGCGGATCGTCAGGGAAGAAAATCCAGGTCGGCTGCCCCCCGGCGGCGCTCACGATCCCGGCTTTCACGGCGGAGTTGGGCGTTCCGGTCTTGGGGTACTGGATCGGCGTGGTGTAGGGGTAGAGCGAGTCGGTGTCGTTGATCAGCGTGAACG
>DATFSB010000370.1:0-2612 GCA_035262825.1 Gemmatimonadales bacterium
GGTCGGATCGGCGAGCGGGACCTTGATGACTTCGATCCGGAACAACGCCGAGTTGGGATCCTGGTCCGGCGCGAGCTTCGAGCAGCCCGGCAGCTCGCTGGGCGAGCGGACGCCGGCCGAGCCCGACACGTAGATGTAGACATTCGCCGTGTCGTTGGGGGCGAGCATGAGAGTGTTGGTATGCGAGCCGCGGCAGGTCTGTACGTTCGCGATGTACTTCGGGTGCGTGACGTCTGTGATGTCGAAGATGCGAATGCCCCGCAGCCGCTGCGCGCTCACCGAGTCGTGTACCCCGGCGTCGCTGCAATCGAGGCGCCCGCCCGTCCCCTCACCCGAAACGAACAGCAGGTTGCGGTAGACCGAGACGTCGCTCTGCGAAGCCGGACAGTAGTAGCCGACCTTCAACACGGGCTGAGACGGTTCCGTAACGTCGTAGATCTGAAACCCGTTGTAGTTGCCCATGATCACGTACTGCCCGCTGAACGCCAGATCGGAGTTGATGTCCTTGGTGAACTGCCCCTGGGGCGGCGTGCTCGAGACGAGGCGGAGGTTCCAGGTCGCCGACCCGGCGTCGAACAGCCCCGGTTTCAAACCCACCCTGGGATCTGGGCTTGGGGCGACGGTCGACATAGTGGCGCCGCCGGAGCACGCGAGGGACGACAAGGCGATCGCGGCTGCGAACGAGCACAATCGTATCGTGCCCTGGTTGCGGAGCGGGACTGACCGAGCTGCTGGTGGGTTACACGCGGATGCAATCAAGGTGTGACGATCCTCGAGACGGTGGGTGCCTGTCGCTACTGAGGTCGATGACCGGGGCGGGGATCGAACCCGCGGCCTGCGGATTAAAAGTCCGCTGCTCTACCAACTGAGCTACCCGGTCGCGTTTGCTGCGCATCAACTTAGCTACGCCTCGGTCGCCGCGGCACCGGTCGACGGTGGCCGCGCCGACATCGCCGTATAGGTCGCCAGCGGATTGCGCCCGGCTTAGCCGATGGGCAGCTTTGGCGCACCATGAGCGCGCCTGTAAGAGACGACGACCGCGCCCCGCGCTGGCTGGTCCGCTGGATCCGAACAGCCCTCCTTCTTCTCGTACTGGTCGGCTTGGGATTCGCCATCTGGTGGTACAGCACAGCCGACGAACGACGCGACCGCGCCGAACAATGCGCGATGACTAAGCGCCTCGATCCCACCACCGATTGTCGGTAGGGCTGTCCCGCAACGGCCTCACGTGGTCGGCGGTTGATTCACCAGCAGCCAGTACAACCCCGCCTGCGTCACCGCGTGCGCGAACGCTTCGAAGTCCACCGGCTTCACGATGTAGCTGTTGACACCGAGCGCGTAACAGCGCTGGATGTCGGGCTCCTGCTTCGATGAGGTCAGCATCACGACCGGCAACACTCTGGTCCGCTCGTCCTTCCGAATCGCTGCCAGCACTTCGAGCCCGCTCATCTTCGGCAACTTCATGTCCAACAGCACGACCTTGGGGAGCTGGCTCCCCGCCCTGTTGGCGAACGCGCCGCGGGCGAACAGGAAATCCAGCGCCTCCACCCCGTCCCGGGCGATCTGCAACCGATTGGTGAGGTTGTTCTTCTTCAGCGCGCGCACGGTGAGCTCGGCGTCCGACGAATTGTCCTCCACCAGCAGCACCTCCACCTCCTCGACCGTCACCATGGACTCACCCTCGCGGCAGCGTGAAGTAGAACGTCGCGCCCTGATCGGGCCGGGCATCGGCCCAGATCCGTCCCCCATGGCGCTCGAGAATCCGCTGCACCAGCGCCAGCCCCACCCCCGTCCCCTCGAACTCGTCGGCTGAGTGCAGGCGCTGAAACACGCCGAACAGCTTGCCGGCGAACGCCGGGTCGAACCCCACGCCGTTGTCCCGCACCAGGTATACGAGGTCGCCGTTCTGCTCCGACGCCGCGATCTCGATCCGGGGCTCCGGCCGGGTGCGCGAATACTTGAGCGCGTTGCCGATCAGATTCGCCCACACCTGACGCAGCAACCCCGCGTCCCCCCGCGCCGGCGGCAAGGACCCGATGTCGATCGCCGCGCGGTCGGTTCCCTGCGCCGGCTCGCGTCGCAAATCGTCCGCCGCCGCGCGGGCGAGCGCACCCATGTCGACCTGCGTCTTCACCAGCTCCTTGCGGCTCAACCGGGAAAACTCGAGCAGGTCGTCGATCAAGAGACCCATCCGCTTGGCATTGGCCCGGATCACGTTGAGCGAGCGCACGCCTTCCGCGTCGAGCCGGGGCGCCTGGTCTTCGAGCAGGACGCGCGAAAACCCGTCGATCGCCCGCAGCGGGGCGCGCAGGTCGTGCGAGACCGAATAGCTGAACGTTTCGAGCTCCTGGTTCACCGTGTTGAGCTCCGTGTTCTTCGCCTCGAGCTGCGCCGGGCTGGGCAGCGCGATCGCCTTGGGGATCAGCGGCACGAGCAGCACCGCCGTCCCGATCGACGCCCCCGCCGTCACTACCTTCACCGCTCCCGAGAGCCAGTAGCTCGGGTGCCACAGCGTCCAGATTTCCATCAGATGGGTCGTTCCGCAGGCGACGATGAACACCGCGAACAGCACGAACATCCAGTGGAACGGCAGATCCTGCCGCTTGCGGACG
>DATFSB010000371.1:0-4311 GCA_035262825.1 Gemmatimonadales bacterium
CACCCAGGAACGGCAGCGGGATGAGAAACCCGAACAGGGCCAGGCTGGGAATCGTCTGGAACACGTTGGCGAGGCCGAGCACCGGGCCGCGCCACGCCGGGCGCCGCGTCAGGAGGATGCCGAGCGGCACTCCGATGGTGACCGCGATCGCCGTCGAAATGAGGACGAGCAGCAGGTGCTGCCCGACGAGCCCCGCGACCTCGCGCCCGTTGTCGACGTAGAACCGCACCAGGTTCACGCCGCCGCCTCGAGGAAGGCGCGGACTTCCGGCTCGGAGGAGCGGCGAAACTCCTCCGGCGTCCCCAGGAACACGAGTCGCCCGTCCTGCATCAGCCCGATGCGCGTCGCCAGCAGCAGTCCCTCGCGGACGTCGTGGGTGACGAACACCATCGCTTTCCCGAGGCGAGCGATCAGTCCCTTGAACTCGCGTTGCAGCTCGCTGCGCGTGATCGGATCGAGCGCGCCGAACGGCTCGTCGAGCAGCAGCAGCGGCGGATCGACGGCGAGCGCGCGGGCGACGCCCACGCGCTGGCGCTGCCCCCCCGAAAGCTCGTGGGGACGACGCCCGGAAAATCGCTCTGGTGCGAGTCCCACGAGCGTCAACAGCTCCGTCACCCTGGCGGCGATGCGCTGCTCGTCCCAACCCTCGAGGCGCGGTACGAGTCCGACGTTGTCAGCCACCGTGAGGTGCGGCAGCAGCCCGACCTCCTGGATGACGTAGCCGATGCCGCGGCGCAGCCGAAACGGCGGGACGGCGCCCGTCGCCCGCCCCGCCACCACGACCTCTCCCGCGCTCGGCTCGATCAGGCGGTTGATCAACTTCAAGGTCGTCGTTTTCCCCGAGCCGCTGCGCCCCAGCAGCACCAGCGTCTCTCCCGGCGCGACGGTGAACGACACGTCGCGCACGATGGGACGGGGTGGCGCGATGCCGAGCTGGCAGCTCACCCGCCGCAGCTCGACGACCGGCGCGCTCATCGCGGCCCCGCGAGCACCATCTGGAACCGCTCGTCGTCGCTCGTTCCGCGCCAGCGCACGGCGAGGCCGGCGTCGTCGAGAATGCGGACGAAGGTCGCTGCGTCGTACTTATAGGAGTGGTTCATGGCGAGGCGCTCACCCGCCCTGATGGCGAGCGATTCACCCCCGAGGCGCGCCGCCACTGCGCGCGACGCCTCGAAATGCTTGCGCAACGGGTGCAGCCCCTGAAGGCGGTCGTCGATCACGTCCTCGAAGACGATGGCGCCATCCGACTCCCCGATCCCGACCGAGTGTAGCGGCGCCCAGGCGAAGCGGCGGTTGAGCGGATTGTCGTATCCCGCGACCGTCTGCCCGCCGGCGTAGATCTCTCCGTCCACGAGCAGGGCATCCTCCGGCCGCAGGAATCCCCGCAACGTGCGCGCCTCGACGATCGGATCGAATGCGCCGAGGGTATTGCCCAGCAGCATCACGAGACGCGGCGGCGCGTCGGCAGCGGCCGCAAGAGCGGACAGATGTTCGGGACGCGTGAAGTCCGCCTTGATCCCCTGCGACCAGATCCCCGCCCCGAGCGCTCCGGCGACGGCCATTTCGAGCAACGCCTGGCTCGCGTCCACGGGAACGTATCGTACCCGCCGGTCCTGCGCGGCCAGTGCCTCGAGCAGCAGAAGATCCTTGTCGCCCTGGCCGGAACCGAGGCTCACGACTTCCAGTGACCTACTTTGCAGCGCATCGGCCAAGTCGTTGGCAGAACGGGCGATCAGCGATCGCGATCGCACGAAATTGCGGTAAGCGCCGTCGGAACAAAGGGCGAGCCACGCCCGCACGGACAGGGGGAACCAATAGAAGAACTTCTCATCCAGGCGACGCGCGACGAACGAGGAAACAAAATCGTCCGCGAGAGCATTTTCTGTCAGAAGGGTATGGGTAGGGATCATGCAGGGGTAAGACTTACGGGTTGACGATTGTTCCGGCAACTCGTATGGTGGTCGACCCGGTAGTATCACATTCATCCTCAATGGGAGGACCGGATGCAGATCGTCGAGACTCATGAACTCGTGCCCAGCTGTCATCGTCCCGAAATCGTCGAGACGACTGAGCTCGTTCCCACCTGCCACACCTGAGGGAACAGCTGATGCACACGGGGGCCCGGGATCATTCCGGGCCCCTTCTTTTTCCCGGGTCGGCCGTGCTTGGTTTCGGGGCCTGGGGAATCGGAGGCTCCGGATGGGGTGCCGCGACGGAGGAGACGGAACGCCTGGCCGCGATCGCCGCGGCGCGCGAGCGCGGTGTGGTGTGGTTCGACACCGCTCCGACCTACGGCGAGGGGGAGTCGGAGCGCCTGCTCGGCCGGGCGCTCGGCCCGCATCGCTCCAAGGTCCGCATCGCCACGAAGGTCGGACCGCGGGACGATCCGCGGGCCTCGCTGGAGCAGTCCCTGCAGCGCCTCCGCACCGATTACGTCGACCTCGTACAACTGCATGAAATCGCCGCGGGGTGGGAAGCGCGACTCGAGACGCTGCACCGGTTGCAGCAGGCCGGGAAGGCACGCGCCATCGGCGTGTGTAACGCGAGCCACGTCGAGTTGAGTCGCGCGCTGCGCGTCGCGCCGGTCGCCGCCTATCAGGGACCGTTCAACCTCTTCGATCGCGACGTGGAGGAGCGCCTGTTGCCGCTGTGCCGCGACCATGGCCTCGCCTTCCTGGCCTACCGTCCTCTCGCGTCGGGGCTGCTCGGCGGAGGCTTCTCCGAGTCGCCGCGCTTCCCCGACGACGACCACCGCACGAAGCTGTACTGGTTTCGCGACGCCGAGTTCGCGCGCCGCCGCCTGGTGATCGACAAGTTGACGGAGCTGGCCACCAGCTTGCGAATCTCCCTGCCGGCGCTGGCGCTGCGCTGGCTGCTCTCTCGCAAGGGCGTGACGATTGTCCTCGCGGGCGCGCGCCAGGCGGCGCACGTGATCGACAATCTCACGGCGGCGGACGCCCCCCTGGACGACGATACCGGCCGCGAGATCGAGACTGCCTTGCGGGCCGCCTTCCGGCTGCCGGCCGCGACGAGCGCGGCTGCCCAGGAGGCGCGGAGCTGGGGGCCGCGCGAGCGCTTCATCGTGGAACACCTCGATGGTCGGGCAACGCCGGAGGCGATCGCCGCTGCGTGGACAGACCGCGGTGAGCAGCCGATGGTCGCGGCTCAGGTGAAGGTGTTCGCCGATCAACTGCTCGCCTCCGGACTGGCCGAATGACTCCTGCGCTCGCTGCCGTGACCCTGTTCGCGATGCTGCAGAACCCCCAGGGCGCGGCCCCGTTCGATTCCGCCACGGTCGTGATGCGGGGATTCAGATTTGCCTCGGGCGATACGCTCTCGGAGGTACGCCTCTTCTATCACACGATGGGCCATCCGCGGAAAGACGCCGCAGGGAAGGTGCGCAACGCCGTCCTCCTGCTCCATGGCACCGGTGGCTCGGGGGGCCAGTTTCACAGCCGGTCGTTCGTCGAGCTGTACGCGCATGGAGCCCCACTCGACACCGCCGTGATGTACCTGATTCTCCCCGATAACATCGGGCACGGTCGCTCCAGCAAGCCGAGCGACGGGCTGCGCGCCGCGTTTCCGCACTATGGCTATCGGGACATGGTGGCGTTGCAGTACCGCCTTGTCACCGACGTGCTGCACGTCAATCATCTGCGGCTCGTGCTGGGGACATCGATGGGGTGTATGCACGCCTGGATGTGGGCGGAGCAATATCCGGACTTCCTGGACGGCGTGGTCCCGCTCGCCTGCCTGCCGAGGCAGATCGCGGGTCGCAATCGGATGATGCGGCGCATGATCATCGACGACATTCGGAACGACCCCGACTGGAAGGGCGGCGCGTACTCGGCGCAGCCGCCAGGGCTCAGGGCTGCGCTGCAGGTCCTGTTCTTCATGGGCTCGAGCCCGCTACAGGCCCAGAAGAGAGCGCCGACGCGGGACACCGCTGATTCGAGTATTGCGGACTGGCTTTCGCAGCGCTCTGCCACGACCGATGCCAACGACATGCTCTATCAGTTCGACGCGTCGCGCGACTACGACCCCAGCCCCGACCTCGAGCGGATCACCGCGCCCGTGCTCGCGATCAACTCAGCCGACGACGAGATCAATCCTCCCGAGTTGGGGATCATGGAGCGTCTGATCGCGCGCGTCCACGGCGGGCGGTACGTCCTCGTGCCGACGAGCGACATCACCCGCGGGCACGGGACGCACACCGTCGCGGCCGCGTGGCGTCAGTGGTTCGACCCGTTCGTGGCCGGCCTGCCGGAGCGGTGAGCGAGACTGGCCGATGCGCGACGTGATGGTGGGAGC
>DATFSB010000372.1:0-2754 GCA_035262825.1 Gemmatimonadales bacterium
CGTCACGATGACCGTCGGCAAGGCGGTGGAGGCGTGGCGCGCCCGGATCGCGGAAGCGATCCTGCGCTGGGAAGGCGAGGGGTACCGCACGCGGCGGCTCGAAGCGCTGCTCGAGCAGGAGACGCCGCTCGCCCCCGACGAAGAGATCGCCGCGTTCGCGCGCGACGTCGAGCGGCTGCGCGTGCTCGAGGCCGAAGTGTCGCAGTTCGATCCGCAGGCCGCGGGGCAGAGCGTGTTTCGCGACCCCGAGCGGCTGGCCGAAGCGGAAGAAGTGGCGACGCGCGTCCGCGCCGGCGCCGCGCCTCCGCCCGCACCCTCGGCGGCGCTGCCGTTTGCGGCCTTTGCCGTCGGGTCGTCGAACCAGCTCGCTGTCAACGTCGCGAAAGAGGTGATCGAGGAGCCGGGCCGGCGCTACAACCCGCTCGTCCTCATCGGTAGGAGCGGCGTGGGGAAATCGCACCTGTTGAACGCCCTGGGACTCGAGCTGGCACGCCAGCCGGGCGCGGTCGTCGCCTGTCTCTCGACTCAGACGTTCATCGACGAGCTGATCACGGCGCTCGACGGCAACCGCATGGAGTGGTGGCGCGCCCGCTACCGCAGGGCGACGGCCCTGCTGCTCGACGACATCCACCTCATTGGCGGCAAGGACCGTACCCAGGAAGAGCTGTTCAACCTGTTCAATCTCTTCCAGGATCTCGAGCGCCAGCTGGTCTTCACGGCGCCCGCGCATCCCAAGACGTTGCAGGGAATCGAACAGCGCATCTCGTCACGGCTCGAAGGGGGGCTCGTCGTGGAGCTCCCGGAGCCGGACCGTGAGGTGCGCCGCGTCGTGGTGCAGCGGTCGCTCGGCGCCCAGGAGGTCCCCGACGATCCGGCGCTGATCGATTATCTCGCCGACCGCCCCGCGGACTCGGTGCGCAGCCTGATCGGACTGCTGCAGCGCGTCGTGGGAGCGGCCGCCGCGCAGGACGTGCCGGTGAGCGCGGGATTGGCGCGCGAAGTGCTCGAGGGCGGCACGCCCGCCGAGCGGCGCCGCACCGTGGGATTCCGGACCTCGGGCATCGTGGTGTCGAGCGCGGGCGGCGTGCGCAGCCGCGAAAAGATCGTGTGGGACTGGGCCGCCCCGTCGGACCGGTTGATCGAGGAGCTGCGTTAGATGGCGATCAAGGGCTCCCTGCGCGAAGCGTCGCTGCCCGACGTGCTGCAGCTGCTGGCGCTGGGACAGAAGACCGGCTGCCTCTCGATCGCCGATCGCTCCAACTTCGGCTACATCTTCTTCGATCGCGGCCGCATCTGCTACGCCTCGATCGTCAACCGCCGCGACCGTCTCGGCGACATCCTCGTCAAGCACGAAAAGATCACCCAGGACCAGCTCGACACCGGCGTGGCGCGGCAGACGCGCGAGCGCGACAAGAAGCTGGGCGAGATCCTCGTGGAGCAGGGCGCCATCTCTCAACCCGAGCTGGAGCGCTACATCCGCGTGCAGATCGAGGAAGCGGTCTACTTCCTGTTCACCTGGACGCAGGGCACGTTCAACTTCGAGGCCGACGTCAAGCCCGAGCGCCAGGACTTCCTCGTCTCGATCAACCCGGAATCGCTGCTGCTCGAGGGCGCCCGCCGGGTGGACGAGTGGGGACTGATCGAGAAAAAGGTCCCGTCGTTCGACATCATTTTCATCGTCGATCACGAACGGCTCGACATCAGCGAAGCGCAGCTCACCGAAACGCAGCAGCGCGTTCTGCCGCTGCTCGAGGGGTCGCGCGACGTCAATCAGGTCGTCGAGGACTCCGGGCTGGGCGAGTTTGAGGTCGGCAAGGCGATCTACGGCCTGATCACCGCCGGATTTCTGCACCGCGCGGGCCGCACCACCTCCGCTGAAACGGGAGCGGCGACCGACGCCCGCGTGGAAGAGCATCGCAACCTCGGCGTGGCCTTCTACAAGACCGGGATGCTGGACGAAGCGGCGCGCGAATTCCGCCGCGTCGCCGAGCTGCGCAGCGGCGACGCGTACGCGCTGTTCTTCCTCGGCCTGGTCGCGCTGAAACAGGCACGCTGGCGCGAGGCAATGGAGTCGCTGCGCAGCGCCGCCGAGAAAGGCGGCAGTCGCCCGGCGGTGCTCCACAACCTCGGCTTCGCCTACGAGCAGCTCGGCAGGCTCGATGAAGCGGAAGCGGCCTGCGCCGAAGCGGCATCGCGGGCGCGCAACGACCCGCGCATCTATCTCGGCTGGGGGATCGTGGCGCTGAAGCGCGGCGACCACGCCGGGGCCAGCGGCCGCCTCGACCGTGCCCGCGAGCTGTACGGAACGCATCAGCCCCCCGCCATCTGGTACTGGGCGCGGGCGCTCGCGGCAGGTCTCGGCTCGGACTTCGAGACCGCCGAGCAGATCGGCGGCATGGGCATCGCCGCGTATCCCTCGAACGCCGTGCTGCGCAACAATCTCGCGGTGCTGCGCGAGCTGTCCGGCGACCTGCGCGGCGCCGAGGAGCTGGTGCGCATGGCGATCCGCGACGAGCCCTCGCAGCCGCAGCTGTCGAAGAATCTTGGCGATCTGGCGTATCGCGCGTCGCGCTACGACGAGGCGTGGGCGGCGTATCGCCGCGCGATCGAGCTAGCGCCCGATCTCGGCGACGACGTCTACTTCAAGCTCGGCAACATCGCCTACAAGCGGAACGACCGGGACCTGGCGGCGCAGCTGTGGCGGCGCGCGCTCGAACTGAATCCGGGCCACGAGCTCGCGAAGACCAACCTGGA
>DATFSB010000373.1:0-13480 GCA_035262825.1 Gemmatimonadales bacterium
GAGCGCACCGAAGACGTGGTCAAGAAGGGTGACACCGTTCGCGTGAAGCTGCTCGAGGTCGACGACCGCGGGCGGATGCGGTTGTCGCGCAAGGCGCTGCTCGATAAGCCGGAGCAGCGCGCCGGTTGATGGAAACGGTCCAGCTGGACCGCGACGTCTTCCAGACTACCGCTCCCAACGGCGTTCGGATCCTGTCCGAGCGCGTGGCGAGCGTGCGGTCGGTCGCGGTGGGGATCTGGGTGCGGTCCGCCTCGGTGCACGAGCCGCGCGGCGAGATGGGCGTGAGTCACCTGCTCGAGCACATGGTGTTCAAGGGCACCGCCCGGCGCAGCGCCCAGGAGATCGCGCTCGAGCTGGAGACGCGCGGCGGCTCGCTCGACGCGTACACCTCGCGTGATACCACGGCGTATCAGGCACGCGTGCTGGACGGCGATCTGCCCCGCGCGCTCGACGTGCTCACCGACCTGGTGCGCCGGCCGACGCTGCGCCAGGGCGACCTGGACCTCGAGCGCAACGTCATCCTCGAAGAGATCAACACCGTCCTCGATACGCCCGACGACCTGGTCTTCGATCTCTCGGCCGAAGCGCTCTGGCCCGAGCACCCCTACGGCTATTCCATCCTCGGGACGCCGGAAACGGTAACCGGGCTGTCGACCGAGCACCTCAAGCGGCTCCACGAACGGGCCTACTTTCCGGGCAACTGCGTCATCGCTGCCGCGGGTAACCTGGAGCACGAAGCGCTGGTCGATCTGGCGGGCACGCAGGGCTGGCTCGACGCTTCGAACGGCGCGGGCAGCGCGCACGCCCCGCCGCGGGCGCAGGAAGCCCGGCGTGGCGTCGAGGTGCGGCGCGCCAAGGATACCGCGCAGACCCACCTCGTGCTGTCCACCGACACCGTGCGGTTCGCCGACGCGCGGAAATACGCGCTGATGGCGCTGTCCAACGTGTTCGGGGGCGGGATGTCGAGCCGCCTGTTTCAGCGGGTGCGAGAAGAGCTGGGCCTCGCCTACGCCGTCTACTCCTACGCCCATTTCTACGGCCAGGTCGGCGTGCTGGGGACGTACGTCGGGACCCAGCCGAAGACGGCCGCCCAGGCGCTGGCCGCGATCCGCGCCGAGTACGAGAAGTTGGCGCGCGAAGGGTTGTCGGCCGACGCCCTCGAACAGGCGAAACGGCAGACGCAGGGTCAGCTGACGCTCACGCTGGAGAGCCCCACTTCCAGGATGTATCGTTTGGCGAGCTTCGCCGTCCATGCCGAGCCATATCGCGGTCTGGATGCGACCCTCGCCGAGATCGGTGCGTTGACGCCGGATCGCGTGGCGGAGGTCGCGGCGGAGTTTTTCGCCCCCGGACGCCAGACGCTGGTCTGGCTCGGGCCCAACTGACGCACCACCGATCCGGGTCGGGAGTCCACTATGATCGTCGGGGTTCCGAAAGAGATCAAAACGGCCGAGAACCGCGTGGCGCTGGTTCCGGCAGGAGCCGAGTCGCTCGTCGGCGACGGGCATACCGTCCTGATAGAGCAGGGGGCCGGCCTCGGCTCGGGGTTCCCGGATGACGCGTATCGCGCCGTCGGTGCGAGCATCGCGGGTTCGGCCGACGAGGTCTGGTCCAAGTCCGAAATGATCATGAAGGTGAAGGAGCCGATCGAGTCCGAGTGGCAGCGCATCCGCAAGAGCCAGGTCGTCTTCACCTACTTTCACTTCGCCGCCTCCGAGCCGCTCACGCAAGCGATCATCGCCTCCGCGTGCGTGGCGATCGCGTACGAAACCGTGCAGTTGCCCACCGGTGAGCTGCCGCTGCTCACGCCGATGAGCGAAGTCGCGGGTCGCATGGCGGTTCAGGAGGGGGCGAAGTACCTCGAGAAAGTGTTTGGGGGATCGGGTATCCTGCTGGGTGGCGTCCCCGGCGTGCTGCCCGCGGAGGTCGTCGTGATCGGCGGTGGCGTCGTCGGGACCAATGCCGCCAAGATGGCGGCGGGTCTCGGCGCCCACGTGACGCTGCTCGACATCTCGCTGGATCGACTGCGGTACCTCTCGGATGTGCTGCCGCCGAACGTCGATCTGCTCTACTCCAACCATCACAACATCATCGAGACGATCCGCAAAGCCGACCTCGTCATCGGCGCGGTGCTGCTCCCCGGGGCCAAGGCACCGCATCTCGTGAAGCGGGGTGATCTCAAGTTGATGAAGCCGGGATCGGTGGTGGTGGACGTGGCGGTCGATCAGGGCGGCTGCATCGAGACGATCAAGCCGACGACGCACGAGCAACCGACCTATGTCGTCGATGGCATCATTCACTACGCCGTCGCCAACATGCCGGGCGGCGTACCCCGTACGTCGACGCTGGCGCTGACCAACGCGACGTTCCCTTACGCCAAACGTCTCGCCAAGCGCGGCTGGAAGCAGGCGTGCCGCGACGATGGCGCGCTGTTCCTCGGCCTCAATGTGATCGAGGGGAAGGTCGTGTACCCAGGGGTCGCGGAGGCGTTCGGGCTCCCGGTGGCTGATCCACAAGCGCTGGTGTGAGTGAGCGTCCCCCTGTGGTGCAGGTGCTCCGGCTCCCGCATCACGATGGTCTTCCGCTGCCGGCCCGGGCGACCGCCGGGGCGTCCGGCTACGACGTCGCGAGCGCCGAAGCGGCGTTCACGCTGCAGCCGATGGAGCGCCGCCTGGTGCGCACCGGACTGGCGCTCGCGATTCCTGCGGGATTCGAGGCGCAGGTCCGCCCGCGCTCCGGTCTCGCGCTGAAGCACGGCCTCACCCTCCCCAACACTCCGGCGACGATCGATTCCGACTATCGCGGCGAGCTGATGGTCGCGATGATCAATCTCGGCACGAGCGCGGTGACGGTGGAGCGGGGGACGCGGATCGCGCAGCTCGTGTTCCAGCGGGTCGCCGCGGTGGAGCTCGAGACCGTGGACGCGCTGCCGCCGAGCGCACGCGGGGCGGGCGGGTTCGGGAGTACCGGCGCGTGATTCGCCCGCCGGTGTTGTGCTATCACCGCATCGGTGGTCCGCTCGAGCTGGGGATCACGCGTGTGAGCCAGAAAGTATTCGCGCGCCACATGACGACGCTGGCCAAACACGGCTGGCGTACGATCTCGATCGAGCAATTCCAACAAGCCACGTCCCGCTACCTCTTTCCCTTGTCGCGGTTGTCGTCGGACGGCAAGGACTTTCTGCTGACCTTCGACGACGGCCACGCGAGCCTGGCGGAGTTTGCCTACCCGGTGCTCGCCGATCTGGGGTTTACGGCCACCACGTTTCTCGTCACCGATTACGTCGGGCACGTCAACTCGTGGGATGTCCCCTACGCTTTCCGGCGCTTCCCGCAGCTCTCCTGGCGGACGATCGAGGCCTGGAGAAGCAAAGGGTTCGATTTCGGCTCGCACTCGGGAACCCACCGGCGCCTCACCTGGCTGCGCAACGAGACGATCAGCGACGAGCTGACGCGGTCGCGCCAGGCGCTGGTCGAGCGGTTGGGCGCTGCGGCCGGAGTGGCGATCGCCTACCCGTTCGGAGCAGCCAGCGATCGTACGGTCGAGCTGGCGCGGCAGGTGGGGTTCGGGCTCGGGTTTGCGGGCGCCTGGGAGAAAGGCACCGATCCGCTGCGCCTGGCACGGGTTCCCATCTATGTGTGGGACGCCCTCCCGCGACCGTTCGCCCTGTGGGTGGGACCGATCGGCACGGTGGGCCGGTTCACCGCCCATCTCGCCAACCGCTGCGCGCTGGGGACGACGTTGGCGCTGGCGCTCGCCGGGCGCTATCGCTCGAGTTGGCGCCCGTTCCACAACGGGTCGGCGCCGGCCAGCGACTAGAGGACTTGCCCGCCCGACACGCCCATCCCCATGGCGTGGTAGCCCTTGTCGACGTAGATCGTCGTGCCGGTGATGCCGCTGGCCAGCGCGCTGCAGAGGAACGCGCCCGTGACGCCGACCTCGCGGGCGAGCAGCGACTCGGGGAGCGGGGAATTGGCCGCGTAATAGTCCACCATGTGCTCGATTTTGCCGATCGCGCTCGCCGCCCGTGACGCCAGCGGGCCCGCGGAAATCGTGTTGACGCGATGGCCCCAGCGGCGACCGGCTTCGAACGCCAGCGTGCGCGTGTCGCTCTCGAGCGCCGCTTTTGCCGAGGACATCCCACCACCGTAGCCGGGGACGACGCGCTCGCTCGCCATGTAGGTGAGGGAAATGAAGGACCCGCCGCGTCGCATGTGCGGGGAGAGCCGGCTCACCAAAGAGGTGAGCGAATAGGCGCTGACGCTCACGGCGGTCAGATAGCCGGCGCGGCTCGTTTCCAGCAACGGCTTCTTGACCTCCGGGCCGTTGGCGAGGGAATGGACGACGATGTCGAGCGCCTGGTCGCCGAAATCGGCGACGAGCCGCTGGCGCAGGCCTTCGACGGAGAAATCGCCCACTTCCTTGTAGCGCTTGTTGGTGCGGACCTCTTCCGGGGCGTCCGCGATCGTGTCGTAGGCGGCATCGAGAGGATAGATCTTTTCGAACTCGAGCTTCGAGCCGTTGGGCATCTGGCGCGCCTCGTCGATCTTGCCGCGCTCGAGCAGGTTGAGGAAGATGTTGAGCGCCGGCGGCCAGGTGCCGGTGCACACCGTCGCGCCCGCCTCCGCCAAGGCCTTGGCGATCGCGAATCCGAATCCGGCGTCG
Source organism: Gemmatimonadales bacterium (assembly GCA_035262825.1). Lineage (GTDB taxonomy): Bacteria > Gemmatimonadota > Gemmatimonadetes > Gemmatimonadales > GWC2-71-9 > DASTHG01. The sequence continues at coordinate 4,666 of DATFSB010000373.1, forward strand.
TCGGCGACGCCCGCCACGAGCGCCCGTTTCCCCTTTAGATCGATGCTGAGCATCGCTCCCCCATTGCGGATTGCGGATTTCGGATTGTGGATGGAAAGCGGGGTAGAGGTGTCAATCCGCAATCCGCAATCGCCAATCCGCAATTACAGAAAGAATCTCGCCGCCACCGGAATCAGCTGCGGATGCCTGACAAGGGCGTGCGCGAAGATCCGCCCGAGCGTGCGCTTCTGCTGGGGAATCGCATTGACCGTCCGCGCCAACCCGTCGTAGAAACCGTCGTCCAGCCGCTCCAGCGCCTGTTTGATGCGGTAATACTTGAGATGATCCTCGCCCAGCATGCGCATCCAGGCGTCATGGTAGCTGTGCAGCCGGCCGGCGCTCGTGTCGCCCTGGGCGATCGCTTGCGCCGCGGTGCGTCCGGCGAGCCGGCCCGCTTTCATCGCGTTCACGATGCCGCCACCAGAGAGCGGATTTACCATGTGCGCGGCGTCGCCGGCGATGAGGACCCCGTCGGTCGTCGTGTGCGTGATCGTCGGATGCACGATGACGCCGCCAACGGTGTAGCCGAGTCGTGCCCCGCGCGGGTAGCGACGCGCGACCCAGGCGTCGAGATAGTCACGGGCACTCCGGCCCTTGCTCTTCAGCGCGAGGATCCCCAGCCCCACGTTCGCCACGTCGGTGCCCTTGGGGAAGAGCCAGGCGTAACCGCCGGGAGCGATCTGATCGCCGAATTGCAGGTAGATCGCATCGGGATCGAAATCGATCCCCTGGACGACGTACTGCGCGCACGACTCCATGTCGCGCGACGGCACGCGCGTGTCGAGCCCCGCCCAGCGGCCGACCATCGTTTCCACGCCGTCGGCCCCGATCACGACGCGCGCGCGGACGGTGTCCGCCCCGGCTGGTCCGCGGATGGTGACGGCCCAGCGGCCGTCCGAGGTTCGCGACATCCCCGTAGCCTCGGTGCCGACGGAGAGCTGCGCGCCGGCTGCCACCGCCTCGCCGGCGAGAAACGCATCGAAGCGCGTGCGATCGAGGATCCAGCCGACGTCCCGCTCCGCGACCTTCACCTCGGTGTCGTCGGGGGCGAGAAAGATGACGCGGGTGATCTTGCGCGCGGCCCACGGCGCCCCGTCGGGGTTGGCGAACTCGCGCAGTCCCGCGTCTCCCACGCCCTCGGCGCAGCGCACCGGCGTGCCCACGGCCCGGTCCCGCTCCAGCAAGAGCACGTCGCAGCGGGGCCCCGCGCGTCGTGCTTCGAGCGCCGCGACCGATCCGGCCGGCCCCGCGCCGACCACCAACACGTCGACGTCGGGCATCAGCTCGCGACCATGGACAACGCCCGCACGGGGCAGGGCGCGATGCACTTGTGGCACCCGGTGCAGGTGGCGGCGTCGATGACCAGGGTGTTGAACTGCAGATGGATTGCCTCGGGGGGGCAGAGGGGGAGGCAGAGGCCACACCGGTCACACAAATTCAGGTCGACTACCGCGACCTCTGCCACTTTGGCGAGAGCCATGGGGGGTAGCCTAGCGGCTTGGCAGAGAGGCGTCAAGCATCAGCCTTGCTTGGAGTTACGCTTTTCGTTAGGTTGGGGCGCGCGTGCCACACCCGCCCTACTCTTAGCCCGGATGGCGATACCCGACCGTGCCGATTAGCTGGCCCAAGTGGAGTCTCGGGGCCTTCAACCCCGCGAACGAAATCGCCGTCGATCTCGGCACGGCGAACACCCTCGTGTATGTGCGCGGTGAAGGGATCGTGCTGAACGAGCCCTCCGTCGTCGCGATCGAGAAGTCGACCGGCAAGGTGAAGGGAATCGGGCTCGAGGCGAAGCGGATGCTGGGTCGCACGCCCGACGGGATCCTCGCGGTGCGGCCGCTGAAGGACGGCGTCATCGCCGACTTCGACGTCACCGAAAAAATGCTGCGCTATTTCCTGAAGACGATCATCGACCGGCACGTGTTCCGCGTGCGGCCCAAGGTGATCGTCTGCGTGCCCAGCGGGATCACCGAAGTGGAGCGCCGCGCGGTGCGCGACTCGGCGCAATCGGCGGGCGCGAAAGAAGTCTACATGGTCGCCGAGCCGATGGCCGCGGCGATCGGCGTCGGGCTGCCCGTCGAAACGCCGACCGGCAACATGGTGATCGACATCGGCGGCGGGACGACCGAGATCGCCGTCATCGCGCTGTCGGGCATCGTTTCCGATACGTCGATTCGCACCGCGGGCGACGAGCTCGACCAGGCGATCGTGCAGTTCATGCGTAAGAACTACAACCTCCTGATCGGTGAGCCCACCGCGGAGCAGATCAAGATTCAGATCGGCTCGGCGGCGCCGGTGGCGGAGGAGCGCGAAATGGAAGTGAAGGGCCGCGACCTCGTGTCGGGCATCCCGAAAATCGTGCGGGTGCACTCGAGCGAAGTCCGGGAAGCGGTGCAGGAGCCGATCCAGCAGATCGTCGATGCGGTACGGCGCGCTCTCGAAATCACTCCGCCGGAGCTCGCCAGCGACATCGTGGACCGCGGCATCGTCATGACGGGGGGCGGGGCGCTGATCCGCGGTCTCGATCAGCTGCTGCAGCAGGAAACCGGACTCCCGATCCACCTCGACGAAGATCCCATGACCTGCGTGGTCCGCGGCACCGGCCGGATCCTGGACGACCCCGAGAAGTACCGCAACGTTCTGACGACCTGACCGCATGGCGCTCGGTGCTGACCGATACGCCACCCGCGGCGACACCTTCGTTTTCGTCGTCACGCTCGCGCTGTCGCTCGTGGCGATGAGTCTCCCCCCCACGACCCGCGATCCTATCGCCTCGAGCCTGCGCCGCACCGTGTTGTGGCCATTCCTGCAGCTGCAGAGCCGCTCTGAGCAGCTGCGCACGACGCGCGCAGCCTACACGGAGGTCGAAGCGCAGCGCGACTCGGCGACGCTCGCCGCGGGTCAGCTGAACGAGATCCGCGCCGAGAACGCCCGGCTGCGCGCGCTGCTCGGCCTCGGCGCGCGGCTGGGCTCCAGCTTCGTCTCCGCCGAGGTCCTGCATCAGGCCGCGCCGACCGATCCGCTCACCGTGGTGATTTCGGCCGGCTCGAAGCAGGGCGTGCGGCAGCTCGCGCCGGTCGTCGCTCCCGAGGGACTGCTCGGGATCGTGAGCCGTACCGAGGACGCGACGAGCGTCGTGGCGACCTGGGCGAATCCGGAGTTCCGCGCCAGCGGGATGGCGTCCGACGGCAGCGTGTACGGAATGCTCGCGCCACACGATTCCAAAGGCGGGGTGTGGTTGCTCGAGATGACCGGGGTGGCGTACCGCACCCACATCCCGTTCGGGACCCGTATCCTCACTTCGGGTCTGGGCGGGGTCCTGCCCCGCGGCATTCCCATCGGCACTGTGGTGGCGACCAAGGGCGAGACGGAATGGGACCGGACCTACCTGGTGCGTCCCGCCGTCGCGCCGGGATCGGTGATGCACGTGATGGTGTTGACGGCCGGCCGGAGCGAGGATCTGCACGCGACGTTCGCGCCCGACTCTACCAAGGCGCAGCCGTGAGGCGCGGCGAAGGGGCGCGGTTCTGGATTGTCATCGCCCTGCTCGTGGGGCTGCAGTTTTCGGTGCGCAGCCACCTGGGGGACCAGCGCGTCGCCCCCGACTTCCTCCTGCTGGCGCTGCTCACCTATACGATCCGGTCACGGCCGGGGCAAAGCGCCGCCGCGGGGTTCCTCGTTGGACTGATCGGCGACGCCCTGACGCCGGCGAGCTTCGGCGCGGGTGCGCTCGCGCACACGATTGTGGGGTATCTCTCCTCGTGGGCGAAGGCGGTGTTCTTCGCCGACAATCTGCTCGTCAATGGAGGGCTGTTCTTCGCGGGGACGTGGCTGCGCAACGCCATCCTCGTGCTGGCCTCGGGGAAGTTTTCCGGGCCGCAGCTGACGTGGGAGTTGTTCGTGTGGTCGCCGCTCGAAGGGGTGACCACCGCCTTCGCCGGGATCGTGATGCTCGTGATCTTCCGCTCGTGGCTGGCCGTTCGCATGGGTGAGTCGTGAGTCGGCTGGCGCCGCACCTGCTCGACGGGCGCCTGAGGGCCGCCCGGTCGCTCGTCTGGGTGGCGAGCGGTGTGCTGGTCGGGACGTACTTCCGCACGCAGATCATCGATCACTCGAAGTACGACGTGCAGTCCCGCAATAACCGTCTCCGGCCCATCATCCAGCCGGCGCCGCGCGGCATCATCACCGACCGGCACGGCATCGTTATCGCCGAAAACGTGCCGGGCTACAGCATTGCGCTCTTTCCGGCCCCCGAAGACTCCATGCGGCGGACACTGCAGCAGATTGCGCCGATCCTGCACCTCGACGCGCCGGCGATCGAGCGCGTGCTGCAGCGCAACCGCAGGGCGCCGTATCAGTCGGCGGTAGTCATGACCGACGCCCCCTTCGACGTAGTGTCGGCGCTGGAGGAGCGGCGCCTTACGCTGCCGGGCGTTGTGATCCAGACCGAGCCGAAGCGCTACTACCCCGACAGCGCCGCCGTCGCGCACGTCGTCGGCATGGTGGGGGAGGTCACCGAGCAGGATCTGGCCGGCCCGCGCGGCGCGCCGCTCCGGCTCGGCGAGCTGGTGGGGAAGGACGGGCTCGAGCGCTCCTACGACGACACGCTGCGCGGCCAGGACGGGGAGAGGTTCGTCGAGGTGAGCGCCCTCGGTTACGTCGTGCGGGAGAACGCCGCGCCCGACCTGATCCCCGTGGCGGGCGCGTCGCTCCAGACGACGCTGGACCTCGATCTGCAGCGCTATGTGTCGCGCGTTTTTCCGGCCACCATGAGCGGCGCGCTCGTCGCTCTTGACCCGTCGACCGGCGGCATCCTGGCCCTCTATAGCGCCCCGGGGTACGACCCCAACGCGTTCGTGGGCGGGGTGTCGCCCGACTACTGGCGCGACCTGAGTCTCAGCCCCGCACACCCGCTCCTGAACCGCGCGATCCAGGCGCGCTACCCGCCGGGCTCCACCTGGAAGCTCGCCGTGGCGGCGATGGCGCTGCGGCGCGGCGTGGCGACGATGAACACTCGCATGGCGATTCCCTGTCGCGGCGGGCTGCAGTATGGAGACCGATTCTTCCACTGCTGGAGCCCGTTGGGGCACGGCAGTCTCACCCTCCAGCAGGCGATCGCGCAGAGCTGTGACGTCTATTTCTACCAGTTGGGGTTGAAGCTGGGCCTGACATCCCTGCTCGAGGACGCCAACGACTGGGGATTCCGGATGCGGACCGGCGTCGATCTCCCGGGTGAGCTGCAGCCGATCTTCCCGAGTGGCCCGGAGTACTTCGACCGCGTCTACGGACCGCGGCGCTGGAGCTCCGGCGTGGTGTTGAATCTCGCGATCGGTCAGGGCGAGAACACGCAGACGCTCTTGAACATGGTCCGCCTGTATCAGATGCTGGCGGGCGACGGCAAATCCCGCACACCGTATCTCGTGCGGCCCACCTCCGAGCCGCAATACGATTTCAAGCTGACATCGGACCAGCTGGCATCGCTGCGCCAGGCGATGGTGAACGTGGTGGAGCAGGGCACCGCCCGGGGCGCGCGTCTGGCCGATTTGAAGATCGCGGGCAAGACGGGAACGGCCCAGAACTCGCAAGGAGCGAACCACGGCTGGTTCATCGGCTTCGCTCCGGCTGACAACCCGCAGATCGTCGTTGGTGCCGTGCTGGAGTTCGGCCGGCACGGGACGGTTGCCGCTCCGCTCGTGGCGCGGGTCATCGCGCACTACCTCGGCGCCGACACGACCGGGGCCCGGTACCAGTTCGTCGTGCCGAACGACAGTACGCCGACTCCGCCCGACAACCAGATCCTGGGCGGGCCGCCGCCCGATTCCCTGCCGGTCGACAGCACCAGTGCTCCGGAAATTCCGTAAGCTCGACCGGCCACTGTTGTTCGTGGTGCTCGCGCTGGCGGCCTACGGCCTGTTGACGCTGTACTCGGCCGGGCGCACCGACGTCGTGACGGTCGTAGCGACGGTCTGGGAGCGGCAGATCGCGTGGCTGCTGCTCGGGATCGTGGGGGCGGTGCTGATCTACCGGGCGTCCCCCCGGTTGCTCGAATGGGCCGCACCCTACGTCTACGGTATCACCGTGTTCGTGCTGCTCCTGACGCTGGTGTTCGGGTCGGGAGCGGGAACGGCGGCGGGAACCCGATCGTGGATCACGATCGCCGGGCATCGCCTGGGGCAGCCTGCCGAGCCGGCGAAACTGGCGGTGATCCTGATGCTGGCGCGCTGGCTCGCCGATCGCCGCGAGCCCCCGGCCTCGCTCCGGGACCTCGCGTTCCCCGGTGTGATCACCTTCATCCCGTTCCTGCTGGTGGTGCTGCAGCCCGATCTCGGAAGTGCGCTCGTGTTCATCGGGATTCTCTTCGCGATGCTGTACTGGGCGGGGGCGCGTCCGTCGCTGCTGCTGCTGCTCCTCTCGCCGGCGATAGGCCTGGGGATGGCGTTTTCCACGGCCGCGTGGGGTGCCTGGATCGTGCTGTTGTTCGCGCTCGTGTGGTACGTGCGGCCGTATCTGTGGGAAGGGTTGACGGTGATGTTGGCGAACGTGGTCATGGGAGTGATCGCGCTGCCGTTCTGGCGCCATCTCGCGCCGTATCAGCAGAACCGCCTGCTCGCGTTTCTGAATCCGGAAGTCGACCCGCGCGCCACGGGTTGGCACATCATTCAGTCGAAGGTCGCGATCGGGTCGGGGGGGTGGTTCGGCAAAGGCTTCACGCTGGGGACGCAGAAGCGGCTGGCGTTTCTCCCGGCGCAGCATACCGACTTCATTTTCCCGATCGTGGGAGAGGAGCTGGGGTTTGCGGGCGTCGTTGTGGCGCTGGCGCTGTTCACATCGTTGCTGATGATCCTGCTGCGGGTGGCGCGGCGGGCGACCGACCCGTTCTCGAGCTTCTGCGTATTCGGCATCGCCGGGCTGTTCTTCGCTCACATTCTTGAGAACGTGGGGATGGCCGTGAACCTGCTTCCGGTGACGGGCATTCCGCTGCCCTTCTTTTCGTATGGCGGATCGTTTCTGCTCAGCTGTTGTCTGTGCGTCGGCATCGTTTTGCGGGTCGCGTGGGAGTCACGCCAGTCCGGCTATGCCGACCTGGGGCAATGAGTTACCGCGCAAGGGCTAGCGCCACCGGGAATGGGCGGCGAGATTGTGGCCTTCCGCACCCCGACTCCGTGAATGGCTTGGTTCAAAAAAGAACGTAAGCCCCGCACGACATCCGAGCGCGTAAAGCTGGAAATCCCGGCCGACGCGTGGGAGAAGTGTGAAGAATGCGGGCACATCGACATCAAGGAGCGGTTCGTCCGTGCCCTGAACGTCTGCCCGAACTGCGGCGCCCACCGGCGGATCAGCGCACAGGAATACATCGACCTCATGATTGACGAGGGGTCGTGGCGCGAGCTGGACGAGAAGCTGCGCTCGGCCGATCCCTTGCACTTCGAAAACTACCGCGAGCGCATGCAGGCCGCCGTGAAGAAAGCGGGGCCGCTCGAGGCGATTCGCACCGGGTTCGCCCGGCTCGATGGTCTCGCCATCAACCTCGGCGTCATGGATTTCGCCTTCATGGGCGGGTCGATGGGGTCGGTGGTCGGTGAGAAAGTCGCTCGGCTGGCGCGGCGCTCGATCGACCGCCGCGACCCGCTGATCATCGTGGCGGCCTCGGGCGGCGCGCGGATGCAGGAGGGCGTGCTGTCGTTGATGCAGATGGCCAAGACTTCGGTTGTCATCGCCGAGCTGGCGTCGCATGGCATTCCGTTTGTGACGATCCTCAGCAATCCCACCACAGGCGGCGTGTCGGCGTCCTATGCGATGCAGGGTGACGTGATTCTGGCCGAGCCGGGTGCGGTGGTCGGTTTCGCGGGGCCGCGGGTGATCAAGCAGACGATCGGGCAGGATCTGCCGCAGGGGTTCCAGACCGCCGAGTTCCTCCTGGAGCACGGCATGATCGACGCGGTGGTTCCGCGCAGCGAGCTGCGCGAGACGACGGCGCAGCTGCTGCGACACATGGCCGGCCGGGTGCCGGTGGAGGCCGGCGACTGAGCCGGTGGTCCTTCCGGGACGCCTGCCGCTATCTGTTTCCCCGACAAGCCGGCCGGATCAAATGGAGCCTCGAGCCTACTCTGGCGCTGCTCGAGGCGATCGGCCATCCCGAGCGGCAATTTCCCGCGATTCATGTGGCGGGGACCAACGGCAAGGGCTCGACCTGCGCGTTCCTGACCGCCGCGCTGCGCGCGCGCGGCTATCGCGTCGGCCTGTACACCTCCCCGCACCTGGTCGACGTACGCGAGCGCGTGCTCGTCAACGGCGAGCCGATGAGCGAGACGGCGTTCGCCGAGTGGACGGCGCTGCTCGAACCACACATCGAACGCACCGGAGCGAGTTTCTTCGAAGCGATGACGGCGATCGGCTTCGCCGACCTCGCGTCCCGCGACGTTCACATCGCCGTGATCGAAGTGGGGCTGGGAGGCCGGCTCGACAGCACCAACGTGATCACGCCGCTCGTCAGCGTCGTAACGAAGATCGCGCTGGAACACACCGAATACCTCGGCCACGAGCTGGCGTCGATCGCAGCCGAAAAGGCGGGCATCGCGAAGCCCGGGGTGCCGTTCGTGACGGGGGAGCAGGATGCGGAGGTGCGCCAGGTCCTGATCGAGGAGGCAGAGCGGCACGGCGCCCATCCCATCATCCGCGTGGCGCCGCAGATACCACCCCAGGGGTTCACCCTCGGGCTGCGCGGGGCGCACCAGTGGTCCAACGCCTGGGTCGCCCTGGCGGCGCTCAACGCGCT
>DATFSB010000374.1:0-5017 GCA_035262825.1 Gemmatimonadales bacterium
GTCGCCTGTCTGATCGATCGACAGGTCCTTGAAGGACGCAATGCCGTAGACGGCCTTCACCGTCGTGGTTCCCCTGAGCGTGCCACCCGTCGGGTTCGCCCCGATAGCGATCGTCACTCTGTCTGTCGCGCCCCGCACCGGGTTCCCATAGCCATCCAGCAGGACCACGAGCACGCTCGGCGCCATCACGACGGTGGCCGGCCGGGTGGACGGCCCAACAGCGAACGACAGGCGGCTCACAGGCGGTGTGGTCGGCTCTCCGCTACCGCAGGCGACCAGTGCGAGCAGGCCCGCGCACGCGTAGCGGTCCGTGCGCATCACTTTGGCGGGGCGAGCAGCGACTGGCCGACGTCGGCCACTCGCTTCCCGTCGAGCAGATCGGCTACCCAGTCCCGGATCGCGACACCTTCGACTGTCAGGCTGTAGAACTCGGGGCGTCGCAGGATCGTGTGCATCGGACCGGGCGCGGTGTACGTGCGCAAGACCGGGTTGATGCGGCGGATGTCGGCGAAATTCGCGGCCAGGAGATCCGCGAACCTGACGTCATGGACCCCGAGCATGGCGAGGAAAGATAGCTGCACGTTGTCTTCGGAGCTGTTGTATTGCGCGAACGTCACCTGCGGATTCGTTCGCCCCGCCACCTCGTAGAGTGTCTCGAATGTCAGCGTGGCGGAGTCGACACCGCGAAATGCAGCGTCTTGCCGTAGGGCGGTGGTCGCACCCCACATCGCCAGGATCCCCGGAATCGCCGCGGCGCGATAGCCGCCGGCTCCGTCGCCCAGCTGCACCACGCGCGCGTGGGGATAGTGTTGCGCGACCAGTGAGGCGTACAGCGGCGAGGGGATCGCTCCGGCGCTGCTTCCCGTGACGAACACGAGCTGGGGCGCGGGATAGCGGGCGTACACCCATGCGACGGCCTGTTCGGCGTTGGCGCGTCCGCGATGCCGGATGTCGAACGGGTGCTTCGCCCCGGTGGTGTCGGTGCTTGAATAACTGACAGTGCGCGCGCCGAGGAATACGTCGCCGGTGCAGTAGGGGATGAAGATGATGGTGAAATCGCGGGCCGGGTTTCGTGGGTTGGCGAAATCGAAGATCCCGCTCTTCTGGTCAGGGAGTTGGGTCGTGTCGATGACGTCACGAAAAGTCCCCCGGCCGTGCAGATCGCAGTTCAGATTATTCCAGCACGCGCCTCCACCGTTCAGATAGATCACCAGGCGCCGTGGATCGCCCGGGTGAACGAAGAAGGCGTAGTTCGAGTCGTGCGCGCAGCCGGTGCCGGAACCGCCGGGGACCCGATTCCAGACACTGCTCGTGTCAGCGCCCTGAGCAGCAGCGGCCATTGCGGACGCCGCAAGGATGAGAAGCATCGCTCGACCTAACGCTAGTGACGATGCGATAATGTGCTCAACAGGCGGCGGGCTGCAATGACCGCACCGTCGCCGCGCACGCCCGAGGCGAAGGCTCGTGCGCGGGCTGTCACCTCAGGCCGGAGCGCGTGCCCGAGTGCAGCCGTCAGCGAATCCATCGTCGGAGCGCCGGACGTATGCGCCGTCCCGATGCCGAGATGCTCGACGCGCAGCGCCCAATAATGTTGATCATAATGCTGCGGGATGACGACCTGCGGCGCGCCGGCACGCGCGGCGGCCGTCGTGGTGCCGGCGCCACCATGGTGGACGACGGCCGCAACGCGCTTGAACAGCGCCTGCTGGTTGACCTCGCCGATGGCGATGCAGTCGGGCTCGTCGTCGACGAGTGACAGATCGGCCCAGCCGCGCGATACGATGGCCCGACGCCCCAACGCTCGCGCGGCGGCGATCATCACTCGTGCGAGATCTGCTGGCGCGCGGATGCTGCCGAATCCGAAATAGATCGGCGGATCGCCGGCGGCGAGAAACGCTTCCAGCTCGGCGTCGAGAGGTCGCTCATCCGGCAGGATCCAGGCGCCGGTTTGGAACACGGTGTCGGCTTTCGGATCCGGCCAGGGTCCCAACGTCGGGTCGGCGGCGAGCCACGGCTGCCTGGTGAGGACATAGCTCCGCACGTCGCTGATCGGCGCCATGCCGAGCGTCGTGCGCTGATTGTTGATGGGAGAGCTCCAGGCGTCGTTCCATCGTTTGGCGTCCTGATCCCAGAGCGTCGAGTAGTCGTCCATGGCTGGCGCCGGCTTGTCGCCCAGCGCGGCGAGGACCGGCGGCGCGTGCCGCTGCGATGGCAGCACCGCCGGGCAATAGGCGGCGAAGACGTACGGGATGCCGAGTCTCTCCGCTACCGATGGAGCGGCGACTTGCAGCGCCGTCGCTCCGACGAGGACGTCGCAGCCGGCGGCCGCTCGCGCGATCGTTTCGAATTGGGCCGTGACCGTCCCTTCTATCATCTGGCGCCGCTGCTCGGGAGTGATCGTCGGGGGAGGGCCGAACGGGCTGGGCTTCGCCGTTGAGCGCAGCTCGGGTCCGATCGGCGTGACGGGCATGCCCAGGCCCTCCAACCACACCCGAAAGTCGGGGGGCACGCACAGGCGCACTTCCTGACCGAGCGCCACGAGCTGCGACGCCAAACCGACCAATGGCTGGACGTCGCCCCGCGACCCGATCGTCGACAGCAGCACCCGCATGTAACCTCCAACCCCAAAGGCGTGAGCGTTAGCGGTAAGCGGTAACAACTCGTTCTACTGCCAGTTCGAATTCGGTCAAGGGAAGTCATGGCCCGCGGCGGATGGCGAGGTTCGGGATCACGTCGTAAGTTCCGCTGGCGTTCAGGATCGTCCCCCAACCCGTCGCCACCATGCTCCCTCAAACTCCACAGCGCCACGTCGTCATCCAGCTGCTCGTGGCTGGTCTCCTCGTCACGGCGTCCCCTGCCGTCTCGCAGTCACGCGATACACTCCTCTCGGCGCTCAAGGAGCCAGGTCGTGCCGGATTCGCGCCGCTCGTGCCGCCGCCTCCCGGGCATCCCGTGCTGCTGCGTCCCGATCGCGTCTTCGATGCGAGCGGCGAGACCACGCACGCGGGCTGGGTCGTCCTTGTGCAGGGCGACAGCATCGCCGCGGTGGGACCGGCCGACGCCGTCCGCGCGCCGAGCGGCACCGAAACGATCGCCTTGCCGGGACTCACCCTGCTCCCCGGCCTCATCGACGCGCACGCGCACATCTTCCTGCATCCCTACAACGAGACGCTGTGGAACGACCAGGTAATGAAGGAGCCACTGGGTTATCGCGTCGCCGAAGCGGTCGTGCACTCGCGCAATACGCTGCTCCAGGGATTCACGACGCTGCGCGATCTCGGCACCGAAGGAGCGGGGTTCGAGGACGTCTCGATGAAGCGCGCCATCGACGGCGGCCTCATCCCGGGACCGCGGCTCCAGGTATCGACCCGCGCCATCGTCGCGACTTCGAGCTATGGCCCCGGGCCGCGCGGCTTTCGCCCCGACCTCGATCTGCCGCAGGGAGCCCAACCGGTGAGCGGCGTCCCACAGGTGCTCGAAGCGGTGCGCGAGCAGGCCGCTCGCGGCGCCGACTGGATCAAGGTCTACGCCGATTACGGGCGCGGACCGGGCGGCCAGAGCGTCCCCACCTTCAACCAGGACGAGCTCAACGCGCTCGTGTCGGAGGCCCATTCATCGGGGCGTCCGGTGGCTGCACACGCCACGACCCCCGAGGGGATGCGGCGCGCGATCCTCGCCGGCGTCAACACCATCGAGCACGGCTTCGGCGGCAACGATTCGGTGTTTCGATTGATGGCGCAGCGCGGGGTGGCGTACCTCCCGACGTTGACCGCGGTGGAAGCCTACTCCGAGTATTTCGACGGATACGTGCGTGGACAGCCGCCCACAGCGAGCATGCGCGAGGCGGCCCAGGCGTTTCAGCTTGCGTTGAAGGCGGGGGTGACGATTGGGTGCGGTTCGGACGTCGGCGTGTTCACGCACGGCGCTAATGCGCGTGAGCTCGAATGGATGGTCAAGGACGGCATGCGCCCCGCGCAGGCGCTGCTCGCAGCGACCACCGTAAACGCGAGGATTCTGGGATTGGAGAAGCAGGTCGGGCGGGTCGCGGTCGGCTTGCGGGCCGACCTCGTCGCGGTGAGCGGGGATCCGACTCAGGACATCACGGCCGCGAGCCGAGTTCGCTTCGTGATGAAGGATGGGGTGATCTATCGAGCGCCGTAGCGGGACCACCGGGACGCGGAGCCCACGACAGCCGCACCAGTACGGCGAGTGCAAGCGACACGATCCCGATCACGGCTGTCGACGCGACAAATAGCACGGTCTGCTTCAACATCCTGCCACCTCGCCCCTGAGCGGTCCGTTCCGGCGTGCACGATAAAGAACGACTTGTGTACGGCAAGTAACGTGCGCCAGGGGATTACACGTCCCAGTGTGACGCCCCGCACATTCGCCATGGGAGTCTCCATCACAGCGACTGGAATTTCAGCGTCGTCTACGACGTCTTCAGCTCGTGCAGCTGGCGATACCGGTTGCTCGATGCCACGAGCTCCTTGTGCGTCCCCGACGCCGAGATGCGCCCGTCCTCGAGCAGCAGGACGAGATCCGCATCCTCGATCGAGGCGAGGTCGTGGGTGATGCCGATGACCGTCTTGCCCGACATCAGGCGATCGAGCGCTTCGCGCACCTTGCCTTCGCTCTCCACGTCGAGCCCCGTCATCGGCTCGTCCAGAATGAGGATCGGCGCGTTGCGCACCAGCGCGCGGGCGATGGCGATGCGCTGGCGCTGTCCTCCCGACAGCGTCGCCCCCCGTTCGGCGATCACTGAGTCGTAGCCGTCTTCCATGTCCTGGATGAATTCGTCGGCATTGGCGGCCCAGGCGGCGGATTCGATCTCCACCGCCGCGGCATCGGGTCGGCCATAGGCGATGTTCTCGCGCACCGTCGCCCCGAAGAGGATCGCCTGCTGCAACACGAGCCCGATGTTGCGTCGCAATGACTTGATCTTGTAGTCCCGGATATCCACGCCGTCGATCCGGATGGCGCCGGCCTGTGGCTCATACAGCCGCAGGATCAGGGA
>DATFSB010000375.1:0-2807 GCA_035262825.1 Gemmatimonadales bacterium
CGCGAGTCCCATCATTACCCTCGGATGACGGCATCGGGAGGCGCGTTCATCGTCGTCGAGGGGCCGGAAGGGGCGGGGAAATCGACCCTGATCCGGGCCCTCGGAGCGCGGTTGCTTGCGGAGGGGTTTCAGGTGCTGTCGGTGCGGGAGCCGGGGGGAACCCCGGTGGCGGAGGCCGCCCGCAAGGTGGCTTTGCGATCCAGGCATGAAATGTCGGCCGCGGCGGAGTTATTCTTGATACTGGCCGCCCGGGCGGACTTGGTGGAGCGAGTGATCCGCCCTGCTCTCGAGGCCGGGCAGGTGGTGCTCGCGGACCGCTTCGACCTCTCGACGCGGGCCTACCAGGTGGCTGGCCGTGGACTGCCGGCGGACGAAGTCGATGCGACGCTCCGTCTGGCGACGGGCGGCCTCGTGCCGGATTTGACGCTGGTGCTCGATCTGCCGGTCGATCTCGGCCGGGAGCGGCAACGGCGGGCACGAAAAGTGAAGGACCGTTTCGAGCGGGAGGATGATGCCTTCCACGAACGGGTGCGGCTGGCGTACGCACGAGCCGGCGGTCCGGGCGTGGTGCATGTCGATGCAACGCCGTCGAAACCCACGGTGCTGGAGGCCGCCTGGCGTGAGCTGGCGGCGGTGACGGCGCTTTCAACCCGAGGTAGCACATGAATCGCAAATGGTTGCTCGTGATGGCGATGTCCGTGATGGCACTGGTGACCGGGGCGTGGCTGCTGCAGCGCGACTCCGGACCACAGGGGACCGTGTACCAGCAGGCGCGGCTGTTCGACGACGTGCTGTCGCGGGTCGCGGACTTCTACGTGGACTCGATCGATGAGCGCAAGCTCTACCAGATGGCGATCGACGGCTTCCTCGATCAGCTGCACGATCCGTATTCCATATATCTCAAGCCGGACGATTTCCACGCGCTGAACGAGCAGACCAGCGGGGACTACGGCGGCCTCGGTCTGCAGATCGACGTGCGCAACGGCTGGATCACCGTCATCGCGCCGCTTCCCGATACGCCCGCCGAACGCGCCGGCGTCCAGACCGGCGATGAAATTATCTCGGTCGACGGCCGCTCCTCGGAAGGTTGGAAGCAGGACGAGGCCGTGAAGCAGCTGCGCGGCACGCCGGGGACCAGCGCCGAGCTGAAGATTCGCCGCATCGGGGTCAACGACCCGATCACCTTCAAGCTCACGCGGGCGAAGATTCACGTGCGCTCGGTGCAGATCGCCATGATGCTGGACGACAAGGTGGGCTACGTGTCGCTCAGCCCGGTGAGCCAGACGTCGGCGGACGAAGTGCGCATCGCGGTTGACAGCCTCATCGGCAAAGGGATGAAGTCCCTGATCTTCGATTTGCGCAGCAACCCGGGCGGGCTGCTGAACCAGGGGATCGGGGTGAGCGATTTGTTCCTCGATCAAGGGCAGGAAGTCGTGGCAACCAGGGGACGCGCACCCGATGCCACGCACATCTATCGCGACGACCGCCAGCAAAAATGGCCCAAGCTGCCGATCGTGACGCTCGTGAACGGCGGGACCGCCAGCGCCGCCGAGATCATCGCGGGCGCATTGCAGGACCACGACCGCGCCCTGGTCGTCGGCACCCCGACCTTCGGGAAGGGACTGGTCCAGTCACTCTACGTACTGTCGCCCGAAACGGCCCTGAAGCTCACGACGGCGCGCTGGTACACTCCCAGCGGACGCACCATCCAGCGCGTCAGCAAGAGCGAGGAAGACCAGGTCGCGCAGGTCGAGAGCGCGGCGGAAGGGAAAGACACCGTGCCCGACAGTCTCCCCGTGTTCCATACCGACGCGGGACGGACGGTGCGCGGCGGCGGCGGGATCCGCCCCGACATCTTCGCGACGCAGGATACGTTCACGACCGCCGAACGCGCGTTCATGAAGTCGCTCGGCGCCAACGTCGCCGTATTCCGCGACGTGCTCACGGGCTACGCCCTCGAGCTGAAGTCGAACCACGGCGTGTCGGCGCCCGACTTCCAGGTGACGCAGGGCATGGTGAACGAAGTCCTGAGCCGGCTGCGCCAGCGCAGCGCGGCGGTCCCCGATAGCGTGATCGCAGGCGCACGCAGTCTCATTCCCGACCAGCTCGGCTACGAGGTGGCGCGCTACGTGTTCGGACGTCCCGCGGAGGTGCTGCGCCGCATGCACGACGACCGCCAGGTGCAGGAAGCGCTGACCCTGGCGCGGCGGGCCCGCTCGCCGCAGGACCTGCTCTCACTCGCGTCCAGCTCGCCAGCGCAGACGCGCAGCCCGTGACAGGGGGGGGCCCCACCTCCACCGTTCGGGTGGGGGTGATCGGCCCTGGCCGGGCAGGAACGGGCTTGGCGCTCGCCTGGGTGCGAGCCGGACATGACGTCTGGCTGCACGGGCGGCGCGCCAAGCCCGTCCCCGTTCCCCTCACGCTGACCACCGCCGCCGCCGGTGCGGCGCCGCCGTGGGTCGATCGCGTCGAGGTGATCGTGTGCGCCGTCCCCGACGACGCCATCACCCCGCTCGCCGGGGTGCTGAGCGCGACGGGCGCCGTTCGCGCCGATCAGGTCGTGCTGCATCTCTCCGGGTCCCTCGACCACCACGCGCTCGAGAGCTTGCGAGGCAGCGGCGCCGCACTCGGGTCGCTGCATCCGCTGCAAACGCTGGTCGAGCCGGAGCGCACGCCGGACCACGTACGGGGGGCGTGGGCGGCCGTAGAAGGCGACCCGCGGGCCGTGGACACGGCGGAGCGGCTGGCGCGCGACATCGGCTTGCATCCCTTCCGGCTGCGCCCCGAGCACAAGACGCTCTATCACG
>DATFSB010000376.1:0-5509 GCA_035262825.1 Gemmatimonadales bacterium
GTCGGACAGCGCTTCCCAGTCGGTCTTGTACGTGAAGACGCTTTCGCGGCACAGCTGGTTGAACTTCTCGACGCCGAACTCCTCGATCTGCTGCTTGCCCGAGATGTTGAGCGACTTCTCGACCTCGATCTCCACCGGCAGGCCGTGCGTGTCCCACCCCGCGATGCGGGTCACGCCCTGCCCCAGCATCGTGTGGTAGCGGCACACCATGTCCTTGATGGTGCGCGCGAATACGTGGTGAATCCCGGGACGGCCATTAGCGGTGGGCGGCCCCTCGAAGAACACGAACGGCGGTCCGTAACGCGTCGCCTCCTGCACGCGCGAGAACAACCGCTCGTGCTTCCACGTCGCGAGCAGCTGGCGCTCGAGCGTGTCGGCACGCTCGGTGACCGAGAGCGGGGGGTACGCCATCAGTTGAGGCGGGCGATGACGCCGCGCACTACCGCGGCGAGGCGCGGCTCCGCGCCGCGCGCAACGGCGATGATGCGCTCGACGGTGGCCGGCTCGAGCGCGTCGGGGAGGCAGAGATCGGTGATGATCGAGAGGCCGAGCACGCGCATCCCTTCCTGGCGGGCGACGATCACCTCGGGAACGGTGCTCATCCCCACGACGTCGGCGCCCCAGGCGCGCAGCAGCCGGTACTCGGCGCGCGTCTCGAGATTGGGGCCCGCCACGGCGACGTAGGTGCCTTCGCGCAGCGTGATGCCCTGCTCCAGGGCGACGGCGCGCGCCAGCGCGCGCAGCTCCGCGTCGTAGGCGGTGGTCATGTCCGGGAACTGGGGACCCGCGGAGCGGTGCGGCCCCACCAGCGGATTGTCGCCGATCAGATTCAGGTGGTCGGCGAGGATCACGACGTCGCCCGCCGCCCACTCGGGGTGCATCCCGCCGCACGCGTTGGACACGATCAGCGTCCCGGCGCCGAGCGCGTGCAGCACGCGCACCGGCTCCGTCACCGCGTCGAGCGGGTAGCCCTCATAGCGGTGAAACCGCCCCTGCATCGCCGCCACCGGCCGGCCTTCGAGCGTACCGCACAACAGGCGGCCGGTGTGGCTCTCGACCGTCGGTACCAGAAATCCGGGAATCTCGGAATAGGGAATCGCCACGTCGACCTTGATCGCCTCGGCGAGTGCGCCGAGCCCCGTCCCCAGGATGATCGCCACGTCCGGCGTGAGGCCGGTGCGGGCGCGAATCGCCTGCACGGCCGCCGCCACGGTCACCCGTTGTCGCCCTCCAGCGAGCGCAGCTCGGCGAGCTGCCGCTCGAGCAACGCCCGGAACCCCGCGAGATAGCCGGCGAACTGGCGCTGGATCTCCACCATTTTTTGCTGCGCGCGCTCCTGCGCGCGCGTCGCCTCATCCACCTGCCGCCGTCCTTCGGCCTGCGCCTCGTGCATGATCACCTGCGCTTCGCGCTCGGCGGACGCGCGCGTCTCTTCACGCAGCTGTTGCGCGGCCACCAGCGCCTCGTTCATCGCCGTCTCGCGCTCGCGGAAAACGCGCAGCTGCTCGGTGAGAGCCGCGACGCGCTCCTCCAGCACCGACTTTTCCCGCGACACGCGCTCCAGCTCGTCCGCCACGCGCATGCGGAAGTCTTCCACGCCGAGCGGCTCGTAGCCGCGCAGACTGCGGCGGAACTCCTGCCGCCGCACGTCGAGGGGAGTGAGGTGGAACGTGGGATCGCTCACCCCGTTGTCCTCGGGCCGAACAGGGCGGTACCCAAGCGGATCACCGTTGCCCCCTCCTCGACCGCTGTAACGAAGTCGTCGGACATCCCCATCGAGAGGCTCGGTAGCCATATGCCCTCCTCCTGCAGGGCGTCGCGCAACCGGCGCAGGCCGCGGAAGGTGTCCCGCTGGCGAGCAAGGTCGCCGGTGAGCGGCGCCATCGTCATCAGTCCTTCGAGCGCCAGCGACTCGAGCGCCGCCACCCGCTTCACCAGCGCGGGTGCCAGGGGCGGCGCGCAGCCGCTTTTCTGCACTTCTCCTGCCACGTTCACCTGCACCAGTACCCGTTGCCTGGTGCCCTGGGTCTCCGCCCGCTTCGCCAGCTCCTCCGCCAGCTCGATCGAGTCGAGCGAGTGCACCAGCGCGAAGCGGCCGGTGACGTGCCGGGCCTTGTTGCGCTGCAGATGCCCGATCAGGTGCCAGACCACTGTCGCGTCCGGCTCCGCGGCCATCTTGTCGAGCGCCTCCTGCACCCGGTTCTCCCCCACGTCGGGAAGTCCGGCGTCGCGCGCCGCCCGGACGGCGTCCGGGCCGAAGCCTTTTGTGACGGCGACGATCATGACGGGATGCGTCCACCCGCCCGCCGCCTGAGCCCGCGCGATCTCGGCCCGAATACGGGCGAGCCGCTCGGCCAGGCCGGCAAAACTCATAGACCGGGGAACATACCGATCAGGGGGGGGCGAAACAATGCTGCCGCAGCCCTTCAGCCCGCGGAAGCCGCTGTCCCGACGAGACTTTCGAGCCTGGTTCCCCCCGACAGCACGTCCCGGACCTGCTCGGCGGAGAGCGGCCGGTAGAGCTTGCCGGAGGAGGCGATAGAGATGGTCGACGTCTCCTCGGAGACCACGAGGATCGTGGCATCGGTCTCCTCGGAGAGCCCCAGCGCGGCGCGGTGGCGAGTCCCGAGCGACTTATCGGCCACACGGTACTGCGTCAGGGGCAGCACGACCCCCGCCCCCACGATGCGGTCACCGCGCACCACGACGGCGCCGTCGTGCAGCGGCGAGTAGGGCGTGAAGATCGTGGTGAGCAGCGCCGCCGAAACCTTCGCCTCCATGGGCACCCCGGACGGCAGGTATTCGTCGAGCGCGAGATCGCGCTCGACGACGATGATCGCGCCGGTGCCCGCGCGCGCAAGGCGGTCGAGTGCGTCGGACACCTCCTCCGCCACCGATTGTCGATTGCCGCGCGCGAACGCCCGCATCAGGCGCGACTGCCCGAGCCGGGCGAGGGCGTTGCGCAGCTCCGGCTGGAACATGACGACGGCGGCGAAGGGGGCGAACGTGAACACGACGCCGAGCAGGTAGCTCACCATCGTGAACTTGGCGAGCACCGCGGCGAAATAGGCGAGCGACAGGATCACGAGACCGACGACGATCTGAATCGCCCGCGTCCCCACGAGGAACAGGAGGAAGCGGTAGATCACGAACGCGACGAGCAGAATCTCGACGGCGTCCGGCCACAGCTTGGGGATGAGGAAGCGGTAGGCATCCAGGTTCATGGATCCGCCCCCGCGAGCGCACGGGCGACGGCGAGCGCCTCCCGTGCGGGACCCGGGTCATGGACCCGGAACAGGCGCGCGCCGCGCTCCCAGGCCAGCGCGCACGCCACCGCCGTCGCGCGGTCGCGGTCGAGTACCGCGCGGCCGGTGGCGGCGCCCAGGAACCGTTTGCGCGACGGCCCCACGAGCACAGGAAACCCCAGGACCGTGACGCTGGCCAGCTCATCGAGCAGTCGAAAATTCTGCGCCGGCGACTTGGCGAACCCGAACCCCGGATCGAGCACGATGTGATCCGCCGCCACGCCCGCTGCCTCGGCGCGGTCCGCCGCGACGCGCAGCTCGCGCGCCACGTCCACCGCCACGTGATCGTAGCAGGCGAGTGAGTCCATCGCGTCGGGCGTGCCGCGCATGTGCATCAGAATAACCCCAACACCGCCCGCGGCCACCACCTTCCCGAGCTCGGCGTCAAACGCAAGTCCCGAGACATCGTTCACGACCGCCGCTCCGGCGTCGAGCGCGGCGCGCGCCACCGCCGCTTTGCGGGTATCGACGGAGACGGGACCGAGCCCGCGAGCCACCAGAGCCTGGATTGCGGGGACGACGCGGGCGATCTCCTCGGACGTTGTGACGGGCGCGGCCCCGGGACGGGTCGACTCGCCGCCGACGTCGATGAGCTGACAGCTCTCAGCCTTCAGCTTCTCAGCTTGCTTCACCGCGTCATCGAGGGCGGCGAATCGGCCGCCGTCTGAAAAGCTGTCCGGCGTGACATTCAGAATCCCGACCAGCACCGGCTCTTCGAGCGACAACTCCGCGTCGCGAATCACCCAGGTGTGAGGAGGCTCGGCGTATCCGGCGAACCACTGCGCCAGATCGGCGACGACGGGATGCAGCTCGGCAGGAGCGCGATCGGGCCGCGCCAGCACCGCGAGCCGGCTCGCGACGCCGACGACCAGCGCCCACCCGTCGCCGGTGAGCACGTCGACGCCGCTGCGCGCCGACCAGCGCACCAGCGCTTCGCGCACCGATTCGTCGATGTCTTCGAGGAGCAAGGCGAGCTGCGACAGACCGGCCGCGGCGAAGCGGGACCGCTCGGGATCCCAGCCGCGCGCCGTGAGCGCCGCGCGCACCGCCTCCCGAAGGGGGCCGTGCGTCGCGAGCGCCGTGACCCTCACGCCCCGGCGGGCTCCGGAGGCGGATTGCCCAGCACGGGTCCGCGGAGCGGCTGCGACGCCGGCTTGCGCGGCTCGGCCGGCACCGGCGGCGACGCGGGGGGCGTCACCGGCGGCAGCGGCTTGCCGTCGACGACGAGCTGCACCTGGTCGCGATCGAGCGTCTCGCGCTCGAGCAGCGCGGCGGCGAGCCGGTCGAGGGCGGTGCGGTGCTCGACGATGATCGCCCGGGCGCGCTCGAACGCTTCGCTGAGGATGCGCTTCAGCTCGGCGTCGACCAGCTCGGCGGTGTGCTCGGAGATCTCGCGCCGCTGCACCACCTCGCGGCCGAGGAAGATCTCGGCCTCGCGGTCGCCCACGGCGATCGGCCCCACGGCGTCGCTCATGCCGAACTGCGTCACCATGCGGCGCGCCATGTCGGTCGCCTGCTGGATGTCCTGCGCCGCGCCCGTCGTCACCTTGTCAGGGCCGAACACCAGCTCCTCGGCGACGCGGCCGCCGTACGCCGTGGCGAGGCGGCTGTGGATGAACTGCTTGGTGTAGTTGTGCCGGTCTTCCTCGGGGAGGTAGTGCGTGATCCCGAGCGCGCGCCCGCGCGGCACGATCGTCACTTTGTGGATCGGATCGGCGGCCGGCACGTGCAGGCTGACGAGCGCGTGCCCCGCCTCGTGGTAGGCCGTCAGCTTCCGCTCTTCTTCGGAGAGCACCATGCTCTTGCGCTCGAGGCCGAGCATCACCTTGTCCTTGGCGTCCTCGAGGTCGGCCATGTCCACGGCCTGCTTGTTGCGACGCGCCGCGAGCAGCGCCGCCTCGTTGACGATGTTGGACAACTCGGCGCCCGAGAGCCCGGGCGTGCCCTTGGCGATCGGCTCGAGGTCGACGCTCTGGGCGAGCGGAATCTTGCGCGTGTGCACGCGCAGGATCTGCTCGCGCCCCTTCACGTCGGGCATGTCGACCACGATCTGGCGGTCGAATCGTCCCGGCCGCAGCAGCGCCGGATCGAGGATGTCGGGACGGTTCGTGGCGGCGAGCAGGATCACGCCGTCGTTCGATTCGAAGCCGTCCATCTCCACCAGCAGCTGATTGAGCGTCTGCTCGCGCTCGTCGTGCCCGCCA
>DATFSB010000377.1:0-2599 GCA_035262825.1 Gemmatimonadales bacterium
AACGTCTCGTTCAGCCGCTGCGCGACGTCTTCGGCGCGGTCTTCTTCGTGTCCGTCGGGATGATGATCGATCCGGTGCTCATCGTTCATCACTGGGCTCCCGTGGCCGTGCTCACGGCGGTCGTGGTCATCGGCAAGATCGCGAGCGTGAGCTTCGCCGCGTTCCTGGCGGGCAACGGGACGCGAACGTCCGTGCAAGCGGGGATGAGCCTCGCCCAGATCGGCGAGTTCTCCTTCATCATCGCCGGTCTCGGTGTGGCGCTGCATGCGACCGATTCGTTTCTCTATCCTGTGGCCATCACGGTCTCGGCGTTGACGGCACTGCTCACGCCATGGCTGATTCGCGCCGCGGAGCCGTTCGCCAACTGGATGGACCGCAAGCTGCCGCGGCCGCTGCAGACGTTCGCCGCGCTTTACGGCAGCTGGCTCGAGGAGCTGCGCGCACGGCCGCGCCGGCCGACGACGGCGAGCGAGGTCCGCCGGCTGTTGCGGCTCCTCGTGGTCGACGCGGCCGTCCTCGCGGCCTTGATCGTCGGGACTGCCGCCTCGCTCTCCGAGCTCGCGGGCGTCGCCGAGCGGCGCATCGGCACGAGCGACGTCGTGACGCGTGTGGCGATCGTCGGGGTGGCCGCCGTCCTCGCCGTTCCGTTCTGCCTTGGCGTCGTCCGCTCGAGCCGGAGGCTGGGGATGACGCTCGCCCGGGCGGCGCTCCCCAAGACGCGGCGCCGCGTCGACTTCGCCGCCGCGCCGCGGCGCATGCTGGTCGTGACGCTGCAGCTGGCGGGTGTGCTCCTCGTGGGGATGCCGTTGCTCGCGTTGACGCAGCCGTTTCTCCCGCCGCTGCCGGGTGTCGCGCTGTTCGTTCTGGTGCTGGCCGTGCTGTGGCTCGGGTTCTGGCGTAGTGCGACCAACCTCCAGGGTCACGTGCGCGCCGGAGCGCAGGTGGTGCTCGACGTACTGGCGGCACAGACCCGTCCGGTGACGCCCGCGCCGGGGCGTACCATCACCGATGTACACCAGCTGCTGCCGGGCCTCGGCACCCTGGCCGCGGTGCGACTCGAGGCGGAGAGTCCGGCGGTGGGGAAGACGCTGGCGCAGCTGAAACTGCGCGGACGCACCGGCGCGACCGTGCTCGCGGTCACCCGGGCCGGCGGCGGCGTGATCGTGCCGACGGCGAAAGAACGGCTGCAGGCGGGCGACGTGCTGGCGCTCGCCGGCACGCACGAAGCGATCTCCGCCGCCACGGCGGCGCTCGAAAAGCGAAACGAACCCCCGGCGGGAACGTAAGGGTCGCTCGATGACGAGCCTGATCAGTCCGGAGATTCTCGCGCTGCAGGACGCGCTCGCCGGTCGCTACTCGATCGAGCGCGAGCTGGGTCGCGGCGGCATGGGGGTCGTCCTGCTCGCGCGCGACGTGGCATTGGACCGCCCGGTTGCCATCAAGCTCCTGCCGTCCGCGCTGGCTGCCCGACCGGAGGCTCGGGAGCAGTTTCTGCGGGAAGCGCGCACGGCAGCCGGGCTGTCGCATCCCAACATCGTGCCGATCCATCTCGTCGAAGCACGCGGGGATCTGGTGTATTTCGTCATGGGATACGTGGACGGCGAAACGCTGCGCGAGCGCGTGGAGCGATCGGGACCACTCACGCCGCGCCTGGCGATGAAGGTGATGCAGGAGGTGGCGTGGGCGCTCGGCTACGCGCACCAACGCGGCGTGATTCACCGCGATGTCAAACCCGACAACATCATGCTGGAGCGGGCGAGCGACCGCGCCATCGTCACCGATTTCGGGATCGCGCTGGGCTCGGGCGATGCGGCCCAGAGCGGCGGCGCTGTGATCGGCACCGCCCGCTACATGAGTCCCGAGCAGGCCTGCGGCGAGCCGGTCGATGGCCGCAGTGATCTCTACTCGCTCGGCGCGACGGCGTTCTACGCGCTCACCGGCAGGGCGCCGTTCGAAGCAGCGACCCTGCCCGCCATCCTCGCGCGGCAGGTTGCGGAGCCGGCGCCGAATGTGCAGACGGCCCGCCCTGAGGTGCCGACCAAGCTCGCGGCCGTTATCGATCGCTGTCTCCGCAAAGCTCCAGCGGATCGCTTCCAATCGGGCGACGACCTCGCGCGCGTCGTGGGAGAGGCGCGCGGACGGGAATTTCGTGCTCCGCCGATCGTGCGCGCCTTCATTCGCAACGCCCAGGTCTCCACCATGGTGTTCCTGGCGCTGGCGCTGGCGAATCAAACAGTCACGGCGGGGAAGGGCGGCGTATCGATCTCGTTCGGGGGCCCGGGCATCATCGGCATCATCCTGTTCTGCCAGCTGGTGGCGGTCGCCCGTCGCCTGCTGCGGGACGGTTACACGTTCGAGGACATCCGGGCCGCCTTACTGGCCGAATCGCAAGTGCAGGCCGAGGAAGCGGACGTCATCAAGCAGCGCCGGATCCTGCGGCGCCTCAATTCGTTGTGGTACAGACTGTGGGCGGGGAGAGTGGGGCGGTTGTTCTTCCGGGCGTCGGGCTGGGGCCTGAAACCCGTCTCGCGGCCGGCGCTGGCGGGGGTCGAAGCCACCGAGCTGATGTTGGGGCGCTCCGCACTCTCGGCGTATCACG
>DATFSB010000378.1:0-2806 GCA_035262825.1 Gemmatimonadales bacterium
CGTTGTCGAGCGACATGAAGTACACGACCTTGTTCTCAACGTTCTGCCCCTCGAAGTGGCTCAGCAGCAGCATCCCGCCGACCTGAGCCATCGCTTCGATAATCAGGACACCCGGCATGATCGGGTGGCCCGGGAAGTGGCCCTGAAAGAACGGCTCGTTGATCGTGACGTTCTTTACGCCGACGATGCGGCGATCGCCCTCGATCTCGAGGATCCGGTCGACGAGCAGGAACGGATAGCGGTGCGGCAGCACATCCATGATGCGCCCGATATCCATCGCCGGGACGCCGCTGCGCTGCGCCGCCCGGGCCAGCGCGCGCGCCAGGGCGACGTTGCCGGCGTGGCTCGGCCGTGTCGCCACGACGTGGGCCTGGACCCGCGCACCGGTGAGCGCAAGGTCGCCCACGATATCGGCCGCCTTGTGGCGCACGAATTCGTCGGGCCAGCGCAGCGTCCCGCCGTTCACGACGCCGCGCTCGTCGAGCACAATGGCGCTCGCCGTCGAGGCGCCTTTGATGAGGCCCTTCGCCTGCAGCCCCTCGACCTCGCTCGTGAACCCGAAGGTGCGCGCCGGGGCCAGCTCGCGGGCGAAGGTCTCGGCGGAGATCTGATAACTACCGACCTGGCGGCCGATCAGCGGGTGCGGGAACTCGATCGTGACGGTGAGCTGAAACGTCTTGCTCGGCGCCACGATGTAGCTGGCCTCGCCCTCTACCACGGTGAACGGCGCCCGCACCGTGAGCAGCGTCGGCTCGCCGTCGACGGCGACAGGTCGGGCGTCGTGCAAGGCGGTGAAATAGGGAGCCACGCTGCCGTCGAGAATCGGCGGCTCGGGGCCCGAGAGCTCGACGGTGAGATCGTCGATCTCGTGCGCCGCGGCGGCGGCCAGCAGGTGCTCGACGGTGTGGATCGTCGCTTCGCCGTGGCCGATCGCAGTGCGGCGCTCGAGCGCCTCGACTTCCGAAAGGCGCGCCGGCACTTCCGGTGTGCCGGCGAGGTCGGTACGGCGGAACACGATGCCCCGCCCCGCGGCGGCGGGACGAAACACGGCGCGCGTCGCAGCGCCGGTGTGGAGGCCCGTCCCCTGGACGGTGGCTTCGCGCTCGATGGAGCGGCGTTTAGCCGGCGTCGGCATGCCCAGACCGGTCGAGCCCGCGATACAGCGCGGCGGTGGCCCGCAGCACGTCGCGGTGCGGGCGTGCCGGCGTGCCCCACACCGTCGCTCCCGGCGCGACGTCCCCGATCACCCCCGCCTGAACCAGCACGCGCGCCCCCCGCCCGATGGTACAGTGATCCGAAATCCCGACCTCTCCCGCGATCACGACGTCGTCTTCGATGCGGCACGAGCCGGCGATGCCGGCGAGGGCGAGAATCATACAGCGCTTCCCCACGTGCACATTGTGTGCGATGTGGACGAGGTTGTCGATCTTCGTCCCGTCGCCGATGATCGTATCGTCGACGCTGCCGCGATCGATACAGCTGTTGGCGCCGATCTCCACGTCGTCGCCGATCACGCAGCGCCCTACATGCGGAATACGGCGATGCCCCGTCCCGTCCCGCCCCGACACGTAGCCGAAGCCGTCGCTGCCGACGCGCACGCCGGCATGCAGGATCACGCGCCGCCCCACCACGGAACCGGCATAACAGGTGACCTGCGGATACAGCTCGCAGTCATCACCGATCGTCACGCCGTGGCCGATCACGCTCTGCGCGCCGATGCGGACGTTGCGCCCCAGCGTCACACCGCCGCCGAGCACGACGTGCGGTCCGATGGCCACCGGATCGGACCAGGTCGCGCCGGGTCCGATTACGGCGGTCGGATGGACACCGGGCGTCCAGGCGGGCGTCGGATACAGGACGGCGAGCACCGTGAGCAGCGCCGCGTGCGGATCCGGCACGATCACGCGGGCGGTGGCTCCTCCCGCCGCGGTCGCGAGCGCCTCGGCGCACAGCACGATCGACGCGCGCGAGCGCTCAAAGTAGGGGAGGTAGCGACCACTGACAAGAAACGACAGGTCGCCGGGACCGGCCCGCTCCAGCGGCGCGATCGCGGCGACGTGCGTATCGGCGGGTCCCACGAGACGCCCGCCCGTCAGCGCGGCGACCTCCGCCGCCGACAGCGAGCGACGCGGCTCCGCGCTCATGCGTGCTGCCCCGTCAGGGCCCGGCCGCCCGAACTCGCGCGATGACTTTGGGGGTCAGGTCGAGCGAGAGATCGGCCGCAACGATGCCGTTGTTCTGCGCGTCGGCGTCGAAGATTAAGCTGTAGTTCCCTTCGGCGCGCATGCCCTGAATGATAGTGTTGATCCGCTGCTGGAACGGTCCGAGCAGCTCCTGGTTGCGCGCCCGCGCGCGGGTATCGAGCTCGCTGGACCGCTGATTCATCCGGTCCTGCATCTGCTGTAGGTCGCGGCGTTTCGAGTCCTTGGCCGCCGGGGAGAGCGCGATCGACGCCTGATCGAACGACTGGACGGCGGAGTCGAGCTGCTGCTGCAGCTTCTGCACCTCGTCGCGCATCCCCTGGAACTCGCGCGCGAACGTCGATTCCGCGACCGTGTACCCCGGGGTACTGTCGAGGATCGCCCGCGAGCGAATGAAGGCGACCCGCTGCGGCCCAGCGCTCGCCCCTGCGCCGGTCGTCGAACGTCCGCCGGACGTCGACTGGCCATGCGCCATCACCGGACCCACGATCCCCAGGGTCAGACACACCACTACTGCCCGCCGCATACACGCTCCGTGGAAAAGGGACATCAGAAGAAATTGCCGAGTTTGAAGTGCAGTTTCCAGCCCGGTGCCGGCTGGCCGA
>DATFSB010000379.1:0-3416 GCA_035262825.1 Gemmatimonadales bacterium
CGATGCCATGGCGCCGTGGTGCTCCGACGAGGAGAGCCGCGCACGTCTGACGCGTCGGGTCACGCACGAGACCGGCGGGATTCCGTTCCTGGCGGTGACGTTGCTGCAGGCGTTGCAGCGCGCCTCGACGATGCGCGCCGACGTGCTGGTGTGGCCGCGTCCCGGACAGACCATCGACAGCCCGCTCCCGATCAGCGTACCCGATCTCGTGCGCATGGCGGTGGTGGCGCGCGTTTCCCTGCTCGGCCCGCGCGACTTGCAGCTGCTCCGGACAGCGAGCGTCGGTGGCCGCTCGTTCGACGCCGAGCTGCTGGCCGGGATGTGCGACCTGGCGCCGGGGGCGTTGCAAGACGCACTGGCGCGCATCGAGCGGGCGGGACTCGCCACGTTCGACGGTTTCCGCTACGCCTTCGCGGCGCCGCTCGTCGCGGAAGTCGTGCGCAAAGAATGCCTCACCCCGGGACAACGCGCGACGCTGCTGCGGCGCGCGGCTGAGGCGCTCGCGACGCGCGACGACATGGACGCGCGGGTGTTGCGAGTCGAAATGCTGAGCGAAGGCGCGCCGGGACGCGAGGTCCTCGCGCTGGCCGTCGCGGTCGCCGAGGAAGCAATGGCGGCCGGCGCCGTGCGCAGCGCACGCCGCGCCCTCACCGCCGCGGAGCGGGTGGTCCGTGTTGGCACGACCGGCGCGGGCGATGCCGCGCAGGTCGCGGAGCTGCGTCGCCGGGTCCAGGGTGAAGGGTGAGACGCGCCGGGCCCGTCATGTGGCGGTCAACTGGCCGTGGTGCTAATTTCCGGTGCCGTTCGCACCGACTTCCCGGGGGTTCAAGCGCCGCCGTGCCGCCACAACGACGACACCTCATCCTCCTCTGCACCCTCGTCGGCCTTGCGTCGATAGCGGCGTGCGCGGGACCATTTCCCCAATCCACTCTCTCGCCGACGTCGGACTTCGGCCATTCGATCGACCACCTGTTTCGCGGCATCTTCTGGTGGGCGGTCGGGGTGTTCGTGGTGGTGGAGGGGATCCTGCTCTATTCCATCTTCCGGTTCCGCCACCAGGAGGGCGCCCCGGCGCCCACCCAGCATCACGGGCACACGACGCTCGAGATCGCCTGGACCTTGGCTCCGGCCCTGATCCTCGTCTTCATCGCGGTCCCGACGGTGCGCACCATCTTCGAGACCGACACCGCGCCGCCGGGCGCGCTGCGCGTCGAGGTGACGGGGCACCAGTGGTGGTGGGAGTACCGCTACCCCGATCTTGGCATCGTGACGGCCAACGAGCTGCACGTTCCCGTCGGGAAGCCGGTTGCGATCGACATCACCTCGGCCGACGTGATTCACGCCTGGTGGACGCCGAAGCTGGGCGGCAAGCGGGACGCGATCCCCAACCATCACAACAGGATTTTCTTCACCGCCGATTCGGTCGGTGAATTCATGGGACAGTGCGTGGAGTATTGCGGCTCGTCCCACGCCAACATGCGCCTGCGCACCTTCGTCGACACCGACTCCGGCTTCAATGCGTGGGTCGCGAACCAGAAGACCGTCCCGGCCGTTCCCGCCAAGGACAGCCCGGAAGAAGCGGGCCGCGCGGCATTCATGAAGTACGGGTGTATCGGCTGTCACACCGTGGCGGGCTATTCGAACGGGCCGATCGGGCCCAACCTGACCCACGTCGCGAGCCGGACGATGATCGCCGGCGACATCATGATGAATACCGAGCAGCACCTGCGCGACTGGCTCGCCAATCCGCCGGGGCTGAAGCCGGGGTCGATCATGCCCAACCTCCACGTCAGCCAGACCGATCTCAGCACCTTGATCGCCTACCTGCAGAGCCTCAAATGAGCGAAGCCACCGGACTGAAGAGCTGGCTCACGACCACCGATCACAAGCGGATCGGGAAGCTGTACTTCTGGACGGCCTTCGTGATGTTCCTGATCGGCGGGTTCGAGGCGGAGCTGATCCGCATCCAGCTCGCCAAGCCTGAGAACTCCTTCATCGGCGCCGACACGTACAACCAGCTGTTCACGATGCATGGCACCACGATGGTGTTCATGGCGCTGATGCCGCTCGCGGCGGCGTTCTTCAATTACATCGTGCCGTTGCAGATCGGTGCGCGCGACGTGGCGTTCCCGCGGCTCAACGCGTTCAGCTACTGGGTGTTCCTGCTCGGCACCCTGTTCATGAATGCGAGCTGGCTCCTGCCGCATCACCCCGCTCCCGACGGCGGGTGGTTCGGATACGCCACACTCACCGAGAAGCAGTTCAACCCGGGCCCGAACATCGACTTCTGGCTGCTCGGCCTGCAGATCCTCGGCATCGCGTCGCTGGCCGCCGGGTTCAACTTCATCGTGACGATTCTCAACCTGCGGGCGCCCGGAATGAAGATGATGCGCCTGCCGGTGTTCTCATGGATGACGCTGGTGACCTCGTTCCTGATGATCACGGCGTTCCCGGTGATCACCGTGGCGCTCGTCTTCCTGATGTTCGACCGCGTCTTCGGCACGCATTTCTACCTCCCCTCCGCGGGCGGCGACCCGGTGCTGTGGCAGCATCTGTTCTGGCTGTTCGGCCACCCCGAGGTCTACATCCTGATTCTCCCGGCGATGGGCGTGGTGTCGGAAATCCTGCCGACCTTCGCCCGCAAGCCGCTGTTCGGGTACACGGTGGTCGTCTACTCCGGTGTCCTGATCGGCTTCATGGGATGGGGCGTGTGGAGCCATCACATGTTCTCGGTGGGCCTGGGCCCGATCGCCGACTCGGTCTTCGCGCTCACCACCATGTTGATCGCCATCCCCACCGGCGTGAAGATCTTCAACTGGGTGGCGACCCTCTGGGGCGGTCAGATCAAGTTTCCGGTGGCGATGTGCTTCGCGCTGGGGTTCATCGGTCTGTTCACGATCGGCGGCCTCTCGGGCGTAACGCACGCGTCGCCGCCCGCAGATCTCCAACAAACCGACACCTATTACGTGGTGGCGCATTTCCACTACGTGCTGTTCGGCGGTACGATGATGGGGCTGTTCGCGGGGATGTACTACTGGTGGCCCAATATGACCGGCCGTCTGCTCTCCGAGCCGCTCGGCTACGTGCACTTCTGGCTGACGTTCATCGGGATGAACCTCACCTTCTTCCCGATGCACTTCACCGGCCTGCTCGGGATGCCGCGGCGCGTATACACCTATACGCACGATCTCGGCGTCGATGACATGAACATGGCGTCGACCATCGGCGCCATCATCCTCGGCATCGGGATGGTCGTGTTCCTCTACAACATGTGGCGCACGCGTACGCAGGGCGCTGTCGCGGGACCGAACCCGTGGGGCGGGGCGACCCTTGAGTGGTCGATCCCGTCGCCGCCGCCGGTCCACAACTTCGATGTCATCCCGACCGTGCATGGCCGCATGCCGCTGTGGGAGCTG
>DATFSB010000380.1:0-8634 GCA_035262825.1 Gemmatimonadales bacterium
TGCGCTCGACAGCCGAATCGGTCGGGCCGTATTGCATCCAGTTGACGTCGGAGTGCGCGCCGTAGAGGCGCAGCGCCAGCGTGCGGCCGCCCTCTTCGACACGGAACGGCAGCCGGTCGGGGAGCGGGACGCGCAACGTCACGGAGTGCGGCCCGCTGGTGAGCCGCACCGATCCCACGGTACCGACGGGCGGCGGCGTGCCCGCGGGGAGCTGGTGCACGTCGCTGGCGTTGACCCAAACCGATTGAGATGCCGAGAGCGCGAGGCGCACCTGGTCATCCCAGATACCCGTGCGCACTGCCTTCGTCCCGGTCGGGAAGAACCACTGGTACGTCCCGTACGGGACCGCCTTGCCGACAGTGAGCGAGTCCGTCGTGCCGGTTCGCGCCGTGTCGTCGTCGAGGACGATGACGTCAGGACGGGTGAGGTCGAGTGTGGCGAGAACGAGCGGCCAGCGGACCCGGGCGGTGTCGGTGCCGTTGCTGACTTCGAGCAGCGCACTGGAATCGATCGGCTCCGCCGCGAGCCAGCCGACGTAGCGATCGCCGCGTGCCGCGAGGTGCAGCGCCTGCGTGTCGGTACCGAAGGCGCGGATCCCCCACGGCGGTTCCTCGGGAAGCGGGTCGGGGACGAGCGGCACCGTAGTGCCGCTGCGCAACTTCAGGCGCACGATGGACCCCGGCGCGGCGCGCACGGCGATGCGCATCCCCTCGCCCGCCGGCCAGCGCAGAGTCCCGGCTGGCTCGAAGCTGTTGGAATCGACCCAGGCTGCGGTGGCGGGCGGATGAAAGCGAGGAGCGATGTG
Organism: Gemmatimonadales bacterium; assembly: GCA_035262825.1. Classification (GTDB taxonomy): domain Bacteria; phylum Gemmatimonadota; class Gemmatimonadetes; order Gemmatimonadales; family GWC2-71-9; genus DASTHG01. Next base: position 806 of record DATFSB010000380.1, read on the forward strand.
GACGCGCCACTCCAGCAGCTGACTGTCGGCCCCGGCGCGGGCGACGATCGGAACCACATAGGCGGTATCGTCGGGGAACGGGATCCAGGCGATCCATCCGCCGCTCGGCGCGACTGGGACCGGCACCCCCGCGACGCTGAGGCGAGCGTCGGCGGTGCCGGTGCCGCCGAGGATGAACTCGCTGTCGGTGGGTTGCACCGTGTCGGCCGCGGCGGGATAGGTGACCGTGAGACGCAGCGGTCCCTGCGCCCGCGTCACGGGAATCGCGGGACCGGAGGGTAGCGGAGACGGAGGGGACGGCGCGATTCCTGCTTTACCGCCGCCGCACGCCCAGAAAAACAGCCCGACTAAAGCGATCGCGCGTCGCATGCGGAGCGAAGGTACGCGCTCCCCTTTCGACCCGCCAAGTTGCGCAATAGATTGGCATACCATAACTTCTGGCCCCGACGAGGAGATGCGTCGCCCGTGACCACCTGCCCATATTGCGGACGCGCCAACGAGCCGGGTGCCCTGTTCTGCATGGACTGCGGCAAGCCCCTCGCGAAGGCGGCCGCGAAGAAGGCCGTCCCGACTCCCGTCCCCGGCGACGCCGCTGCTCCAGCTCCCCAGGCCATGACCCCAACCCCCGACCTCGGCGGAGCCGACCTGACGGCTGAGCGGACTTGCCCGTTTTGCAACGGCCGAATCGACGGCACTTTGCCTTATTGCCCCAACTGCGGCCGCCGGCTCTCGGCTCCGGGATCGGGGCCAGCCTGTGCTCGCTGTGGCTCCACGGTGCAGCCGGGAACGCGATTCTGCGCCACCTGCGGGTCCCCCCTGGGGGACGAAGCCGCGTCGGCGGGGCTCTCCCGGCCGTCATCGCGGCCCGCCCCGCGCACCGAGTTTCACGTCCGTCTCGTCCTCATGAACGACACCGGGGACGACCTGCAGGTGTTCGAAACCCGGGCGATCGACACCACGATCGGCCGGGGTGAGGGGGACATCCGTTTCCCCGACGACGCCTTCATGTCGCCGTTGCACGCCAAGCTGTCCTGGGAAGATTCGAAGCTCGTGGCGCGCGACCTGGGGAGCCGCAACGGCACCTGGGTGTTCCTCGAGGAGCCGCACCGCCTGACCGAAGGCGACCTGCTGCTGGTCGGGTCGCAGATCATCCGGTTCCGCCGCCTCGGCTATCCCGGGCCCTACGCCCCTGAGGTCGACGCCACGAAGCGGATGGGCAGCCTCACGCCGTCGGCCGACATCGCGTCGCTGACGCAGCTGCGCGCCGACGGCAGCGCGCGCGACGTGATCCAGCTGTCGCCCGGGCGCGATCTGCTGATCGGCCGCGAGAAGGGCGATTGGACCTTCCCCTATGACCCGTCGATGAGCGCGCAGCACGCGCTGGTGCGCTCCGAGGACGCCGACTTCGTGGTGGTGGATGCCGGCAGCCGTAACGGCATCGCCGTCGCGGCGCGCGGCGCGATGCCGCTGAAGGACGCCTCGCGCATCCTCGTGGGCGACAAGCTGCTGCGCATCGAGATCCCGTGAAGATCTGCCCGGTCTGCTCCCGGCAATATCCGGACGACATTCGGTTCTGTCAGGACGACGGCACGACGCTGCGGGCGGCCGCTCCGGCGACGAGCCTCGTGGGCCAGGTGGTGGCCGACCGCTATCACGTCATCAAGAAGCTAGGCGAGGGCGGGATGGGCCAGGTGTACCTCGCCGAGCACGTGAAGATGGGCCGGCGCAGCGCCATCAAGGTGATGAGCCCCGCGATGGTGCACGACCCCGATGCGGTGGCGCGCTTCAACCGCGAAGCCGCCAACGCGAGCCGCATCACCCATCCCAACGTCTGCGCCGTGTACGATTTCGGCGAGACGCCCGACGGGCTGATTTATCTGGCGATGGAGTTCGTCGAGGGCGAGCCGCTCACCGCCATCATCGAGCACGAGGGCGCGCTGCCGCTGGCGCGCGCCACTTCGATTTTCAAGCAGACCGCCGACGCGCTGCAGGCGGCGCACGATCTCGGCATCGTCCACCGCGACCTCAAGCCCGACAACATCATGGTGGCGCGCACCCGCGACGGCGCCGACCTCGTGAAGGTGGTGGACTTCGGCATCGCCAAGGCGGTGGGCGGCGATGACGCGGGCCAGAAGGTGACGAAGACCGGCCTCGTGGTGGGGACGCCGGAGTTCATGAGCCCCGAGCAGCTGTCGGGCGACAAGGTCGACGGCCGCAGCGATCTCTACTCGCTCGCCCTCGTCTACTTCCGTATGCTCACCGGGGAGCTGCCGTTCCAGGCCGACTCGGTGCAGGAGACGATGGTCAAGCGGCTGACCGACGATCCGGCGAAGCTCGCCGAAACCCGCCCCGACCTCTCGTTCCCCGACGGGTTGCAGCAGGTACTCGACTCCGCCCTGGCCCGTACGCCGGGGGATCGCTACCAGACGGTCGCCAAGTTCGCCGACGACGTGGTCGCGGTGGCGGGGCTGGCGCGCGGCACGCGCGGCGTCGCACCGGCGACCCGCGTTGATATCGAAGGCAAGACGCAGCTGCTGGACTCGCGCGAGACGAAGGCGCAGGCGGCGAAGCGGGCGCCGGCGGGTCGCACCGGCGTAGCGGCCGCGCCGAAGCGGCGCTCGCTGATCCCGATCATCGTCGGCGCGGTGGTGGTTATCGGTGTTGGCGGCGGCGGTTACGTGCTGCTCGTGGGACGTGGTGGTGGGGCTCCCGCGGCATCCGACACGACGCACCGACAGACCGCGACCGCCCCCGACTCAGAAAAGACAACTGCTCTGAGCAATCCCCTGCCAGCGAATCCTGGCGGTACGACGAAAACGACACAACAAAACGCGAGTAATTCCGGGACACCGGGAGGCGGGCAGGTACGAGATTCAGCGAAGCCGACGCCGCTGTCTCACACGGGAGGATCGTCGATTAACGTGGCGAACGCCTCCGATATTCTCGATGAGCTCTTCAATGACCTCTCGGATCACAAGGTCTCGGCATCAGTCGCGCGCGACAGCGCCGAACACATCTTCAACGCTTCCGGTGTCGCAAAGCCCGACAAGGCGTTCGCAGCCTACGTGTTGGCCACCGCGTTCGCCCAGCTTGACGATCAGGAACCTGGTCGAGGACATAAGGCGACTGCAATCACGTGGGCACAACGTGCGACGTCACTGGATCCGGCTTCCGCCGCATACCGACGGCTGGCGCACGATTTGAGCGGGACGCCGTAAGCCATGTTCGGACGCTCGAAACCGATCATGATCCGCGTCTTCGGCAAGACCGACGTCGGCCGCGCCCGCGACCACAACGAGGACAACTACCTCGTCGCCGACCTGACGAAGAAGGACCCGTCGCTGCCGACCGCCGAGCGCGCCTACGAGCTGGGCGAGCGCGGCCTGCTGCTCATGGTCGCCGACGGCATGGGCGGCGCCGCGGCCGGTGAGCTGGCGAGCGAGATGGCGACCGACACGATCTACAAGCACCTGCTCGGCGAGTGGCTTTCCGAGGACGAAGCGACGGGTCAGCGCTTCGCCTACCGCCTGAAGGAAGCCGTGGAGACCGCGAACCGTTCGATTCACGACTACGCAAAGGCGCACCCCGAGAACCGCGGCATGGGCACCACCGCCACCGCCGTGGGGATTCTCGGCGACCATCTCTACCTCACCCAGGTGGGCGACAGCCGCGCGTATCTGATCCGCGGCAAGGAAGCGCATCAGCTCACCAAGGACCAGTCGCTGATGCAGCGGCTGGTGGAAGCGGGCGAGCTGACCGAGGAAGAAGCGGCGCAGAGCGAGCGCCGCAACATCATCCTCCAGGCGCTGGGCCCAGACGCCAAGGTGAAAGTCGACCTGACGCATCAGGACCTGCGCCGCGGCGACATCCTGGTGCTCTGCTCCGACGGCCTGTCGGGCCAGGTCAAGAAGGAAGAGATCGCCAAGACGGCGCTCGGGTCGCAGGATCTGGCGGCCGCGGCGACGCGTCTCGTCCAGCTCGCCAACGAGCGCGGCGGTCCCGATAACATCACCGTCATCCTCGCGCGCGTGGACGGCGACGGCCTGGCGCAGCCGGGGCGTTCGGAGGACGTCGGCCACCAGCCGTTCCCGCTCATCGACACCGAGCAGAGCACCGAGCCGGTTCCCGTCTACAAGGGCAGCAAGCCGCCCGTCTCCTCCAAACAGGCCGCCGAAAGCCGCTGGAAGCTCATCGCGCTGTTGATCACGGCCGCCGCCCTCGCGGTCGGCGCCGTGGTCTGGGCCCGCGGCAAGCCGTGAAGGCGCGGTTCAAGTTCCTGTCGGGCGCACGCAGCGGACAGGTCGAGACCTTCTCGAAGGCCTACCTCGGTCTCGGCCGCCACCCGCTGTCCGACGTCCGCTTCGACGCCGAGCGCGACCTCGACGTCTCCTCCCGCCACGCCGCGATCATGGCGAAGCCCGAGGGCTTCGTGCTGCAGGACCTCGGCTCGAAGAACGGCACCTTCGTCAACGGCGAGCGGCTCGCGGGCGACCGCATGCTGGTCGACGGCGACGTGATCGGCTTCGGCGCCAAGGGTCCGGCGCTCGAGTTCCACGTGGTGATGAGTCCGGACGAGATCCCGACGGGAACCGCGGCCGAGGCCGCTGCCGACCGCGTGTCGGATCCCCGGCAAGTCGTCCCCGCCACGGTTCCGCCGCCGACGCGGCGGCCGGGTGCTCCCAAGCAGCGGTCCACCACTCAGATCATCGAAATGGCGACCGCGCCGTGGCGCCGCACGGCGACGATCCTCGTGGGGATGGTGGTGCTCGTCGTCGCGCTTGCGCTGTTCGTCCTCTGGAAGGGAGCGCAGGATCGCAAGACGGAGCTGGCGCGCATCCGCGCCTGGGCCGACAGCGTGGCCGATCAGGCGCAGCGCACGGCGCAGCAATTCCAGACCGAGATCCAGGGACTGCACGACGCCAACCAGCAATCGGTGGCCGAAATCGAGCGGCTGCGCCGCCAGCTGACCGACGCCGGATCGGACGCCGGGACGGTGCGCGCGCTGCGTGGACAGCTCGAGCAGGCACAGGCGCGCCAGCAGTTCATCGCCGGCGCCGGTGCCGTCGATTACCGAGCCATCTCGTCGCGCAATCAGGATGCCGTCGCGCTCGTGCTGGTCGAGTTCTCGGAGACGGAGCGATTCTCGGGGTCGGCATTCGCGGTCGATTCGCAGGGAACGCTGGTGACCAACAAGCACGTTCTGGTGGGCGAGAACGGCGACAAGACGCCGCGCCGCATCGCGGTGAAGTTCTCCGGCACCAGGCAGTGGTTCCCGGGGCGCTACATCGGCGTGTCGCCGGACGCCGACATCGGCGTGCTCAAGGTCGACATCCGCGGCGGCACGCCGCGCGTGCAGGGACTGAACCGCGACCCGCGCAGCCTGCAGCGCGGCGACCCGGTGGCGATCATCGGTTACCCGCTGGGACTCGACCTTCCCATGGAAGGCCATGGCACCGACGTCGTCGCTTCCCCCACGCTGACCGTCGGCACGGCGAGCAAGGTACTGCCCGGCGTGGTCCAGGTCGACGGCTACGGCGCGCCCGGATCCTCGGGAAGCCCGATCTTCGACCGCGACGGCCGCGTGGTGGCGGTGTTGTACGGCGGGGTGCAGGAGTCAAACGGGCGGATTATTCTGGCGGCACCCATCAGTTTCGTCACTGATTACCTGGCGAAGACTCGATAGCCGAACAGGCGTTTTGGGTTGTCGGTCATAAGTAAAATCGAATATCGACAACAGATGCCGTTTCTCATGCTAGTGTGATGTGACCGAGGATGCGATCGCCTCGCGCCCCGGTTGCCCCAGGCAGGTTGCCCGGCCTTCCAAGAATCGTCTGTAAGCCCAAAAACGCAAACGCTACAGCCTCCTTCGCGTCACCGTCGAAGAACAACTCATCGAACCGTCGTACTGGATGTGGCCGGACCCGCGCCACGAGCTGCTCGACGAGCGCCGGATTGCGCGCGCCCCCTCCAGAGATCACCAACTCGTCTTCGGGGGCCGCAGGGGTCCAGCGTTCGAGCGCCCGTCCGATCGCCTCCACGGTTAGGGCGGTCGCGGTAGTGACCGCGTGGTTCCCCCGTCCCGCGAGCGCGATGACACGATCCGCGAACGAAGGCCCGAAGCGCTCGCGGCCGGTGCTCTTGGGCGGCGCCTCCTCGAAGAACGGATCGGCGAGCAGCGCGGCGAGAGCCTTGGGCGCCACGCGGCCGTGGCGGGCGCGCTCGCCGTCGACGTCGTAAGGCGCCTCAGGATCGAGCGAGCGGGTCACGGCGTCGATGACGGCGACGCCGGGACCGATGTCGAACGCGAGCGCACCCTTCGTTACCCCGCGCCGCGGGACCCAGGTGACGTTCGCCATGCCGCCGATGTTGAGCAGCAACCGCCCCCGCTCTGGGTGTCCGAAGAGCATCACGTCGGCGAGGGGAACGAGCGGCGCGCCCTGGCCGCCCGCCGCGACATCGCGCGCGCGGAAGTCGCTCACGACGCGGACGCCGAGCCGTTCGGCCAGCACGGCCGGGTCGCCGAGCTGCAGCGTCGCACGGCCCGGCTCGTGCCAGACCGTTTGACCGTGGGAGGCGACGAATGTGAGCTCGCGCGGCGCCACCTTCGCTCTGGCGAGGAGCTGCAGCACCGCGCCGGCGAAGCGCTCCCCCAGCGCCACATGCAGGATCGACAGCTCCTTCGCCCCGCCGCGCGCGATGGCGTCGATGATCTGACCCCGCTCGGCCGGTGTGTAGGACTCCTGATGAAACGCGACGAGCTTGGCCTCCGCGGGATCGCTCTGCAGGTGCACCAGCGCCGCCGACACGCCGTCGAGCGACGTTCCCGACATCAACCCGACGGCGAGGGTAGTCATTGCGCGGGGGGAGGATCGCCGATCGCCTTACGCACCAACCCACCGGCCCGCTCGAGCAATGCCACAGCCGCATCCTTCTCCACTCGGGCCTTGACCATGACGATCGCCAGCTTCACCGACCCTCCCGCGGCGGCGATCGCGGCGCGCGCGCGCTCGCGGTCCACGGCGCAGGCTTCCATCACGATGCGCTCGCCACGGTCGCGCAACTTGTCACTCAACGCCATGAGGTCGACCATGAGGTTGCCGTAGGCGCGACCGCTGCGCACCATCGCCCCGGTGCTGATCGTGTTGAGCACCAGCTTCGTGGCGGTGCCGGCCTTCATCCGGGTGGACCCGGTGAGCGCCTCGGGTCCGACGATCGGGACGATAGCCACATCGCAGGTCTCGAGCACCAGCTTGGGAGGCGGCGAGCAGGAGACGATCACCGTTTTGGCGCCGATAGTCTGCGCTCGCGACAGTGCGGCGCGCACGTACGGCGTCGTGCCGCTGGCCGCGATCCCGACCACCACGTCGGCCGACGTCACCTGGGCGTTGTCCATCGCCCCCATCCCGGCGTTGACGTCGTCCTCGGCACCCTCGGCGCTCTTGACGAGCGCGGGGTAGCCGCCGGCGATCACGCCCACCACCCAGGAGGGAGGGATGCCGAAGGTGGGGGGACACTCCGCGGCGTCGAGCACGCCGAGACGGCCCGAGGTCCCCGCCCCGACGTAGACGAGCCGCCCGCCCGCCGCGAACGCCTGCACGACGAGCTCGATCGCCGCAGCGATGTTCGCCCGCTCGGCGTGCACCGCGTGTGGGACCGTCTGATCTTCGACGTTGAGCAGGTCGACGATCTCGAGGCTCGAGGCGACGTCGATACGCTCAGTTCGTGGATTGCGCTGCTCGGTGAGGCGGGAGTCTCGAAAGTCGGAGGCCTGGCGGTCAGGGGGGTCAGGGCGGTCAGGGCGGTCGGTCATGAACGCCAAGAAATTAGTG
>DATFSB010000381.1:0-7750 GCA_035262825.1 Gemmatimonadales bacterium
CGGGATCCAGCGCGTAGGGGTGTTGGGGTGCGGCCTGATGGGGAGCGGCATCGCGCAAGTCGCGGCCGCGGCCGGGTACGAGACGTTCGTCCGCGACGTCGCCCAACCGGTGCTGGACAAAGGCAAGGGGACGATCGACAAATCCCTCGCGCGCCTCGTGGAAAAGGGCAAGCTGCCTGCCGCCGACCGCGACGCCGCGTTGCAGCGTTTGACGTTCACGACCGCCGTCGCCGACCTGAAGGCATGCGACATCGTGATCGAAGCGGTCACCGAGGACCTGGAGCTCAAGAACGCCCTGTGGAAGGAGCTGGACGGGCTGTGTGGGGCGGGGACGATCTTCGCCTCCAACACGTCGAGCCTGACGATCGCCGCGATGGCCGCCGCGACCAGGCGTCCCGACCGCTTCGTCGGCCTGCACTTCTTCAACCCCGTGCCGCTGATGCAGCTGGTTGAGGTGGTCCGCACCGTCACGACCTCGGAAGAGACGTTCCGGCGCGCGTTCGCGTTCGCCGGCACGCTTGGCAAGGAGCCGATCGCGGCGAAGGACACCTCGGGGTTCATCGTCAACCTGCTGCTCGTCCCATACCTGCTCGACGCCGTACGTGCGCTGGAGCACGGCGTGGGGAGCGTCCCCGACATCGACAAGGCGATGCAGCTGGGTTGCGGCTATCCGATGGGACCGCTGACGCTGCTCGATTTCGTGGGGCTGGATACGACGTGCAAGATCGCCGAGATCATGTTCGCCGAGTATAAGGAGCAGAAGTACGCCGCCCCGCCGCTGCTCAGGCGCATGGTGCTGGCGGGGATGCACGGCAAGAAGAGCGGCAAGGGCTTCTACGACTATTCGGCGACGCCACCGGTGGTGTCGAGCCTGGGACTCTGACCCGAAGGAGCCACATCCGACATGTTCGGCTATGACCTGCCGCGCCTGCACGCGGCGCTCAACGACCTCCCGCCGGCCTTGCTCCTGTGCGCCGTGCTGTTCGATCTCGCCGGCTGGATCCTCAGGCGGGAGTCGCTCATCTGGGCAGGCATCTGGACGCTGTGGACCGGGGTGATCGGCGGCTGGGCAGCAGTCATCGCCGGTGAGCTCGCCGAGGACAAGATCGACCATGGCGAGGCGATCCACGAAATCATGCAGCAACACGAGAAATACGCGCTCATTGCCATGAGCATCTTCACCGCCGTCCTCGCCTGGAAGCTGTGGCGTCGGTTTCAGCAGTCGCGCGTCGAAGATCGGATCCTCAAGCTCGTGTCCGTCTTCGGTCTGGCGATCCTGCTTCGCACCGCGCAGCTCGGCGGCAATCTCGTCTTCGATCATGCGGCGGGTGTGCCTACCGCCAAAATGCAGGAGGAGATCGAGAACCGCGCCGAGGGACATCATCACGAGGAAGGCGAGGCGGATCACGATCACGACGCCGCACCGGCCGACACGGCGCACACCCATGCGGATAGCGCTGCCGGCCACACCCATCCGCCCGGCACGCCGCCGCATGCGCACTGATATGACATTGCGGATTGCGGAATGCGGATTGCGGAATGGCAGGGCTGAGCCGAAGCCGCCATTGGGGGCCCGACGCTCGCCTCGATATTCCGCAATCCGAAATCCGCAATCCGCAATTTGTCTGCTCGTTGCGGCCTGCTCCCCAGTCACCACCCGCCCGGGCTTCGTGCCGTATCCCCAGGCGCAGGTCAACATCATCGACGCCCCGGCCGCGCGGCTCGTCCCCGAAATGGTCGGCTGGCTGTCGAGCCAGGGTCTGCGGGTGCAATGGTCCAGCCCGGAGGACGGCTATGTCGAGACGGCGTGGTACAACGTGCGCACGCACGCGTCGGTTTTCGGCGACGCGGAGCCGGGCGATCTGCTCAATACGGTGAAGATCCGCTGCTGGGCCGATCCCAACGTCCCCGGCAAGAGCCAGCTCACCATCGAGGCGGTGTACCGCCCCATTCTCGATCCCTCGCGCCCCGAGCGCGATCTGGAAGTGATCGCCCCGCATGGATCGGAAGGAGATCAGATCGCGTCGCACCTGGCCGACGCGATGAAGAAACGGTTCGGCGAGTAGCTTTCGCGGTATGACCCGCGTCTTTACCGACCCCCGCGTGCGCGCCGCGTACGCCGAGGGCGGGGGGATCTACCGCATCATCCCTGCTGCCGTCGCGATCCCGGAAGACGCAGCCGACGTGCAGGAGCTGGTGCGCCACGCCGAGCGGGACGGCACACCGCTCGTGCCGCGCGGCGCCGGCAGCGGCATGCCCGGCGGCAATGTCGGAAGTGGGCGTGTCGTCGATCTCAGCCAGAGTTTCCGTACGCTCGCGATCGATCCGCAGCGCCGCATCGCGACGGCGGGCGCGTCCATCACATGGTCGCAGATCAACGAGGCGGCCGCCTCCCATGGCCTGCGACTCCCCCCCGATCCGTCCTCCGGCGCCTTCGCGACTTCGGGCGGGATGGTGTCGACCAATGCCGCCGGACCTCGTACCGTCCGCTACGGCAGCGTGCGTCCCTGGGTCAATTCGATCGAAGTGGTTGGTGCCGGAGGAGAGTGCCGCTGGATCCGAAGGGGAGCGGGGCGCGGAGAGCGGTTCACAATCAGCGACGAAGACCGACTACGCATTACCCAAAACGCTCCTAAGACGCGGAAGCATTCCTCGGGCTACGACCTCTCCGCGTTCGCCGCCTCCGGTGACGAAGTCGATCTCTTCACCGGCGCCGAGGGCACGCTCGGGATCATCACCGCTGTCGAGTGGCGGCTCGACCCCATTCCCGCGGCAGTCGCGGGGCTGACCCTCGGCGTCGCCGACCTCGCGGCACTCGGCGAGGCCGTTCCGTTCCTGCTTGGTCTCAATCCGTCGGCCGTCGAGCTGCTCGACCGCACCCTGCTAGGGTTCGTCGCGGAGGCCGGCGGAGACGTGCCGGAAGGCGTCGAGGGGCTGCTGCTCGTGGAGTTCGAGCGGCAGCAGCCGGCGGCGGCTCGCGGTGCGGTGGGCGACGCGGTACGAGGGTTGAAGCACCTCACGCGCAGCGTCGAAACAGCGCCTGACCGCGCCGGTTTGGAGAAGCTGTGGAAGGTGCGCCGCCTGGCGAGTCCGGCTCTCGCACGACTCCCTGCAACCCGCCGCTCGCTGCAGGTGATCGAGGACGGCTGTGTGCTGGCGGATCAGCTGGGAGCCTATGTGGTGGCGATCCGAACGGCGGCCGCCGCGCGGGAGATCCCGGTTGCGATCTTCGGCCATGCCGGTGATGGGCACGTGCACGTCAACGCGCTCCCCGACGTCACGCAACCGGGTTGGGAGGCGGGGGTGCGCGGCCTGTTCGACGAGGTGACGGAGGTGCAACGCACGCTCGGCGGCACGCCGAGCGGCGAGCACGGCATCGGCCGGCTGCGGGCTGGAGTGCTGGAGCGGTTTCTGGGCGCCGACGTGATGCGACTGTTCGCGCGGTTGCACCGCGCCTACGATCCGCGCTCGATCTTCAATCCCGGTGTCATACTCCCCTCCGCCGACTGGTCACCGCTCGCGTATCTGAAGGTAGGCGACGGCGCCGCGCCGATTCCCGACGACATTGCTCAGCGGTTGCGCGAAATCGAGCGCAGCGCGGGTTGGGCCGTGGCGAAGGATTCCCTCGCGTGATCACTTCACTTGCTTTGGACTGACAGCAACGCCTTCGGATTCACCGACTGCGAAGCTGGTCGTTACCGATTGTCCAGCGCTCTCAATGACCGACATGGTACCAGTGTAAATGCTCGTCACATAGGCAAAGTCACCCTTGGGGGTGAAGGCCACGACCCCCGGACCCGACCCGGCGGTGAGTGGAACCGTCGCGATGAGGGCGTTCGTCGAGGTCTGGATGACCGCAACCGCGTCCGACAGCAGTTGGGTAACGTAGAGGATGTCGCCTTTCGGGCTGATCGCTGCGTGGTAAGGGCCGTAGACGGGGATCGTTGCGGTGACGCTGTTGGTGGCGGTCGCGATCACAGAAACGGAGCCCGGAACCCAGTTTGTCACGTAGGCGAAGTCCCCGGTGGGAGTAATCGCCACGTCAATCGGGTTGTCGCCCACGGGGACGGTTGCGACGACCGCTTTGGTGGAGGTCTGAATCACGGATACATTGTCACCATCGACGTTCACTACGTAGACGAAACCGCCGTTGGGCGTGATCGCCAGACCTGCCGGACGGGGACCGACCGGAACGGTGGCGACCACCGTATTGGTCGAGGTTTGGATTACTGATACCGTACCCGAGCTGAGGTTGGTGACGTAGGCGAAGTCCCCCTTGGGTGTGATTGCCACGCGTGTGGGGACGCTACCCACCGGGACCGTAGCCGTAACGGTATTGTCTGAGGTTCGGATCACCGAGACGGTCCCGTACCCAGGCGTGGATCCTGCGTTCGCCACATACACGAAGTCTCCCTTAGGGGTAAACGCTACACCTTCCGGGCTGTCGCCGACGGGAATGGTCGCCGTCAGGGTGTTCGTGGAGGTCGCGACCACCGATACGTTGTCCGTCAGGAAATTGCTCACATAGGCAAACGACCCTGCGCTCGAAGCCTTCAACGCCGACACGGGAATCGTTCCCGCAGCAGTCGAGTCGGGGCCGCTCACCGTGTCCCGCCCACAAGCTGCGAACACGGCGACCAGGAGGAGGAGTTGGGGAGGCTTCATAGGTAGACCTCCGAAAGGCGGGGCGATCTGGCGTCTCCTGAACGGACGCGATGACGTCCACAACTTTCATCGTACCAGTCAATTGAGAGTCAACTGCGCCGGGAGGTATACCGAACGATGCTCGTCCACCGTTCGGGCCCCAGTGTTATAATCCCTCCGCCGACCGGTCACCGCTCGCGTATCTGAAGGTGGGCGACGGCGCGGCGCCGATTCCCGACGACATCGCTCAGCGGTTGCGCGAGATCGAGCGCAACGCCGGTTGGGCGATTCCGAAGACTGATGTGTCGCGAACACCCTGACACCTGGCACCTGACACCATGGAAGTCTTCCGCGCTCCCCGCGTCACGCTGCTCGCCCGGCCGCAGTTTCTCGAGCCGGCGCACCTCGCCGTCCAGTGGAAAGGAGAGGCGTCGAGCGGCGAGCGCCTCGCCGAATTCGCCGGGCGGATCTGTTACATGAGCCAGCACAACCCGGCGCAGCGCTCGACGGCGGACTACCTCGAGAACATCAAGAAGCAGGGACACGGCTCGGTGATCGAGCACGCCGTGTATGTGCTGCTGATCGAGGGCATCTCGCGCTCCTGCTCGCATGAGCTGGTGCGCCATCGTGCCGGCTTCGGATACTCGCAGCTGTCGCAGCGCTACGTCGACGAGTCGCACGCGGCATTCGTCGTGCCGCCGGCGATTCTTGGCGACTCGGCGCTCGAAGCCGAATGGGAGCAGCAGGTCGCTGCGGCGCAGGAAGCGTACGTGGGCAGCGTCGAATCGCTGATGAAGCGCTACGAGTGGGTGACCGACAAGATCCATCGTCGCAAGATGGCGCGTGAAGCGGCGCGCTCGGTGCTCCCCAATGCGACCGAGACGAAGGTCGTCGTATCCGGCAACGCGCGCGCCTGGCGCACGATGCTGGAGCTGCGCTGCGGCGAAGGAGCGGAGCTCGAGATCCGTCGCATGGCGGTCGCATGCCTGCGCGTGTTGCAGCTCGAAGCGCCGGCGCTGTTCTCGGATTTCGAGATCTACGTCGCCGACGACCGACAGGAGTCGGCGCGCGTGATGTACCACAAGGTCTAGACTGCGTGGCCGGTGACCAGTGGTCTGTGGTCGGTGAAAAAATGTTGTCGAGTGATTGCACGCACCCGCTGACCACCGGCCACTGACCACCGACCACATCGTCTTCCCTATTGCGCATCTCGCGCTTTTGTCGTATTCATTCACAGACGCAAGCAGTTAGCGATGCAGGACCGTTCAATTGAACGGCCCCTTTTTGTAGGAGGTCACCCGAGACCACATGCGAATCGGTCTCGCGTACAATCAGAAACCGGACACCGACCCCGCTCCGGACGCTGCGAGCAAGAACGCCGACGTCTACGCAGAGTGGGACGAGCCATCCACCATCGATGCGGTGGAGCAGGCTCTTGGTCTCTTCGGCAGCGTCATCCGACTTCACGCCGACGCCACGTTCCCGCAAAAACTCGCGCGCGCGCGCGTGCAACTCGTCTTCAACATGGCCGAAGGGTTGTACGGCCAGAATCGCGAAGCGCACGTCCCCGCGATCTGCGAATACCTGAACGTCCCCTACACCGCGAGCGACCCGCTCACCTTGTCGTTGTCGCTCAACAAGGCGCGCGCGAAAGAAATTCTTTCCTATCACGAAGTCCCCACGGCGCGGTTCGCCCTCGTGCACGAGCAGGTCGACCTGGCGCGCGTGCGGCTCCCCTACCCGCTGTTCGTCAAACCGGTCGCCGAAGGTTCCGGTAAAGGGATATTTGCCAACAACTTATGCCGCAGCCGCACACAGCTCCGGGAACGCGTCTCTTTCCTCTTAGAGACCTACAAGCAGCCGGTGCTGGTCGAGACCTACCTCCCCGGCCCCGAATTCACGGTCGCGATAATCGGGAACGGCCCCGAGGCGTATTGCCTGCCGATCGTGGGATTCGACTTCTCGACGCTGCCGGTGGGCGCGACGCCGGTCTACGGCTACGAAGCGAAATGGATTTGGGACACCGCCGAGCACCAGCTCGACATCTTCGAGTGCCCGGCCAAGGTCCCCGAAAAGTTGTATCGCCACATCGAGCTCGTCGCGCTCGACGCGTATCAGGCGCTCGGCTGCCGCGACTGGTGTCGCATCGACATCCGCCTCGATGAAGCGGGCGTTCCCAACGTCGTCGAGCTCAATCCGCTCCCCGGGATCATTCCCGATCCGCGGATGAACAGCTGCTTCCCCAAGGCGGCGCGCGCCGCCGGATTCGGGTACGACGAGCTGATCCAGGAAGTCGTCCGCATCGCGTGGAAGCGCTGCACCGGACGGGAGCTGGCGGTCGGCGCTCCGACGCTCCGGGCCGGAGCGACGGCGTGAGGGTCGGCATCCTCTACGATCCCGGGGCCGAGGACTGGACCGCCGAGGATATCGCCGGCGTGATGAAGGCGGTCAACGAGGTCGCCCGCATCTTCGAGGGGATGGGGCACCTCGCCAAGAAACTCCCCGTCAAGCACGACATGCGCTGGTTTGCCGAAGCCCGGCGCACCGATCTCGTCTTCAACCTGTGCGAGGGCGTGCACGGTTTCTCCCAGTGGGAGGAGCACGTCGTCGCGGCGCTCGAGTTCGCGGGCGTCCCCGTCACCGGCTGCGGCCCCTGGACGATCGCCGCCTGCCGCCGCAAGGCGACGGCGAACGCGATTCTCGCCCAGGCCGGGCTGCCGATTCCCCGCTGGACACTGGCGCAGGGAAAAATCGCCGACGACTTCCCGCTGCCGGCGATCGTCAAGCCCGCCGCGGAGGACGCGAGCGCCGGACTCGACCGCGGGTCGGTCGTCAGCGACCTGAAGGCGCTGCGCGCCAAGGTCGCCCTCATGACGGAGCAGTTCGACGAGGTGTTGGTGCAGCAGTATGTCCCCGGCCGCGAGTTCAACGTCGGCTTCGTGGGGACCCGCGTGCTCCCCGTCGCCGAGATCGATTTCACCGGGATGCCCGAGGGCACCTGGCCGATCCTCACCTATGCCGCCAAGTGGCATACCGGATCGGCGGAGGACCTGGGCAGCGTCCCGGTCTGCCCCGCGCAGATCTCGCAGCGCCTGGCCGACCGGCT
>DATFSB010000382.1:0-2272 GCA_035262825.1 Gemmatimonadales bacterium
AACCGCCGGTTCACGCCAGCAACGCCTCGAGCTGCTCGGGACGGGTCACGGGGAGCGAGCAGGTGGTGCCCACACACACCGTGGCCTGCGGCGTGTCGGTCGTCCGTCGGACGACCACTTTGCGCGGGCGGAACCGCTGCAGCGCGAGGAGGTGCATGGCGCACGCCGGCCCCGGCCCCGCTGGGCCGGAAACTTCGACGCGGGTGGGCGGGTGCAGGGCCCAGTCGATGGCGCTGAGCAGCGTCGCTCCGTGCAGCGCCAGCTCACCGGCCACACCGGCGAATGCCCCGAGCTGACGGTCGAGACGCGTGCGCCACTCGGGCGTATCCGTGAGACTCCAGAGTCGCGCGAGCACGAGAGCCGCGACGCCATTGGGTGACGGCGTAGGCGCGTCCTGCACCGGCTTGGCGCGTGTCGCGAGGTACCCTGTACCGTCGTGCCCCTGGGCGATGTCGAAGTAGCCGCCGGCGGCGTCCCCCCAGTGGGCCGCCCAGTGCGCGGTGGCGCAATAGGTCATGACCAGAATGGCGCGGTCGCGCCAGGCCTCGTTGCCCGTCGCTTCGAAGGCGTCGAGGAACGCCGCCGCGCATTGCACGTTGTCGTCGAGCAATCCCGGGCCGGCAGGCGCGTCGCCCGGACGGCCGAGCACATGCAGCATGCCGTCGGATTCACTCCAGGCCTCCTTCCAGATGCGCTCGAGCACCTGCAGCGCGACCGTATTGCAGTCGGGCCGGTCGAGGACGGCGCCGGCCTGCAGGAACGCGCCCGCCATCATCGCATTCCAGTTGACGTACGCCGTGCGATCGACGAACGGGGTGGGACGCCGGTCGCGTGCCGCCTTGAGCTTCTCCATCGCGCTCCGCAGCACCAACTGCTCGGCGTCGCCCGCAGGCTCGCGGCGCCGCCAGAGAACGTTTTTCGCCGGGTTGTGGTGCATCTCGCCGTCGGACTCGATGTCGAACACTCGAACGCCGATGTCGAGCTCTTCGGCAGACAGGACCGCGCGCGCCTCCTCGAGCGTCCAGGTCCAGTAGTCGCCGTCATCTTCGGGGCCGACGTCGGCATCCTGCGAGGCGGCGAAGGCTCCTTTCGTCCGGTCGGCCAGCACGGCGAGGACCCAGTCGACGATCCCGTTGGCGACCTCACGCCAGCGCGGCGTGCCGAACGCCGCGAAGCCGGTGCAGTAGGCGCGCAACAACTCCGAGTTGTCGTACGACATCTTCTCGAAGTGCGGCACGATCCAGCGCTCGTCGACGGAGTAGCGGTGAAATCCGCCCCCGAGATGGTCGTGGATGCCGCCCTGCGCCATCCCGGCCAGCGTCTTCTCGGCGACCTCCCGCATCCACGCTTCGCCGGTGTCGCGCCAGCGCGCAATCAACAGCTCGACGGCGCGGGGGTGCGGAAACTTCGGTGCCGCACCGAAGCCGCCGTAGCGGACGTCGACCAGGCGCGCGATGCGGGCGATCGCCTGCTCGAGGATGGCGTCCGTGACCGTGCCGCTCTTGCCCTCGTCGAGCGCGCTGGCCACGTGCTCGCGCAGCGCGGTGGCGTTGGTGTCGACCTTGGCGCGGTCGTCACGGTACAGCCGCTCGATGTTGCGCAACACGCTGATGAATCCGGGGCGCCCGAACGCGTTGTTCTCCGGCGGGAAATAGGTCCCGCCGAAAAACACCTCTCCCGCAGGCGTCAGGAACGCCGTGAGCGGCCAGCCGCCCTGGCCGGTGAGCGCCTGCACGGCGCGCTGGTAACGGGCGTCGACGTCGGGACGCTCGTCGCGATCGACCTTGATACAGACGAAACCTTCGTTCAACACGGCGGCGGTCGCGGGGTCTTCGTACGACTCGCGATCCATCACGTGGCACCAGTGGCACCACACCGCGCCGATGTCGAGCAGGATCGGCCGGTCGAGGGCGCGCGCGCGCTCGAACGCGGCGGGCCCCCAGGGATGCCACTCGACCGGTTGATGCGCGGCGGACTGCAGGTACGCGGAAGGCTCTGAGGCCAGCTGATTGGACGTCACGACGGAAAATCTACCGCGGTCTCACCCGGCGAGGTACCGCGCCGTGGTCCGCGTCAGCAGCTCGGCCGCAATCGGCAGCGCCTCTTCTTCGATGTCGAAGCGTGGACTGTGATGCGGGAAGGAGCTCCCGTCGGCCTTCGCCGAGCCGACGAAGGCAAAGCAGCCGGGAACCTGCTTGAGGAAGTAACTCATATCCTCTCCACCCATTGTCCGGATATCCTCCTTCACACGATTCTTCCCTACGATTTCCTC
>DATFSB010000383.1:0-4637 GCA_035262825.1 Gemmatimonadales bacterium
ACGACCCGAAGGGCCGCCCAGGGGCTCCGCACATCGGTTACCCGGAGCCGGGGGATTGCTCCCTCCGTTCTTCGTCCTGCCGCCGCCGGTGGACTGTTGCGTCCGCGGTAGGGCAAACAGGAGCTCCGGCTTCCATCCCCAAGCGACCTGGCCGGGTCGCAAGGTTCACCGCTGCGAGTGCTGCGGGTCAGATCGGGTCGCGGACCGACCTTCCGCACTGCACGTCGAGGCACCGCGTCGACGTGGCTGAGGCACGCGACTGGCCTCAGCGATCCGAGTCGGTGAGATCCTCCCGGATCGACAGGCGCCTGAGCCCTTGTTGCATCGGCACCTTCCCCGGAATTCCCGCTCGGACTGGTCGTGTAGGCGTGGAAGGAACTTGAGGTCCCAACCCTTCCCCACGCGACGCACGGGACAATTTATGGACCGGGTATAATCGCGCAAGCGCCGATGTTTCTTCGGGTTAGCTCACGTCGATGTGCAACCAATGTGGATCATAACCAGCGCGCAGTCGGGGCGTTGCGAATTCCATCCACATCGTGTGGAGTTGTGGATCAACAGCATTTCAGGTTCCCACATCAGCTGGCGGCGGGCTTTTTCAGCGCTGCCTGCTTCATGAACGCGCGCAGCAAGCCGTCGTAGGACCGTAGCGCGGCGTCGAGCCGTGCCCCGCGATAGGGGCCCCACGCCCGCAGGCTGTCGGCGTTGGCGCGCGTTGGCGGATTCAACACCGCCCATTCCCGTTCGCAGCGTGCTAACGTGCGGCGCAGATCGCTGGTGCCGCTGCGCAACTTTCCCTGCTCGACCCGTGCGTGCGGGACGTAGACGCCCCCCGCCAACACCGTCGACACCTGCTCCACAGCCGCCGCCGCGCCGTGGCAGGAATTCCGCACCCGGCTCGCGCGAGTCAGCACGAGGTCGGGAGACGCGCTCGGCAGATCGAGCTGAAACGCAGCCACCGCCCCTCGCACGACGTCGAGCGAATCGCTGACGCCGCCCAGGGCGCGCTCGTAGCGCGCTTGACGCACGGTGTCTGGTGCCGGCCGCGCCGCGGGCGCGGACGCAGCGGGAGCAGGCGCCTGCGCGAGGAGGGCAAGTGCCAGGAATCCAGTCGTCATTGTCAGGAGTCGATGCTGACTTCGCTATAGCAGTAGGGCTCCCCGGCCTGCGCGGGGAGAAAGAGACATCCAGCGCCAGCGGTGGCGAACCACCCTGCCATCAAGAGCGTCGAGCGCGCCTCGCCGGTGGGCGGCCCACTGAACAGGTCGGCGAGCCAGCGGCGCACGTGGCGCAGCTCCGGAGCGCGCCGCCCCAGCAGCGCGAGCATCGCTCCCGTTCCTTGCGTGGCGCGCAGAAAGTGTGCGACGGCGTGGCCGCGCTCGGCAAAGGCATAGGCGCGCACCCCGGGACCGTCATACAGCAGCTCGCACTCGCCGGGATCCGCGTACGGCTGATCCATGCGCGGTCCGAAGTAGGCGAACACGCGCCGATCGCCGTCGCGGCGCTCCACGACCGCGGCGGCGGCGTCGGGGCGAATCCAGGCGGCGTGCATCAGATCGTCGTCGTGCAGGATACCCGCCGCCTGCGTCCACTCGATGACGGCGAGTGCCTGATCGAGCGGACATCCGACGGCGTCGTCGAACGCGATGAAGCGCGGAGCCTCGGCGGCCCGTGTAAAGAAATGGCTCAGCGCGTCGGCGCGATCCTCGAACGTGCGCGACATCCGGGAGGTTGCGGGAACCGGCATGTCGAGATTATAACCCAAGGCCGATGCGAATGCTCCGGAGCCACGGCTTGCGCGCTCGTTCTATCACCCTGACGCTATTGGTGTTAGGCATCCTCACTCTGCCAGGAAGTGCCGTGGCACAATTACCCGGCGGTGCCGATTCCAACGCAGCGGCGGCGCCGCCGCCTCCTAATCCCCAGCAGCAGCGGTACATGCAGGGGCTGCGCACGGCGGGTCGCGGAGTGGCACAGATCAAGACCGGGATCGATCGGTTGAACCGCGTCCGCGGCTCGAAGGACTCGAGTCAGGTGAAGGTCGCCGCCAAGCGTCTCACCGCGTATTGCTCCGCTGCACGCAGCTTCATCGCCAGTGGGCGCGGGCAAATGGATCCCGTCGCCTACGATCCCCCGACGCGCAAGCCGGCGCGCGAACTGACACTGCAGCTCGATTCGCTGTCTTTGTCGGCCAAGGAGTGTCAGAATGCGAAGGGACTCGCGGCGCAGACACAGAGTAGCGGCCTCGTGGCTCGACTGCGTGCGTATGACACGGCATTGGCCGAGTTCCGCGCGGCGATCGGACTTCCCAACAAGTAGGGGCTTGGGTCGCACTTAACCCGGCGCTGGCGCTAGATGTTTAGATACTGTCGTCACGATGGCAGATGGGGATTTCTTCGTGATTGACAGCATCATTTCCCGGTCCTACCTTTGGCCCCGGTTCAAGCAATACGTGGCACCGTCACCGGCTGTCTGCGCTCCGCGAGGACCATTCGTCTCGCGGTTTTTGTTTGAGCCCGTCCCAGGTCGCGGTGACCTGGGTCGAATCACAGTCCGGGGCGATGCCCCATTCAGTAAAGAGGTTTCTCAGTATGGCAAAGGGAAAGGTGAAGTGGTTCAACGACGCGAAGGGCTTCGGCTTTATCGCGCAGGAGTCGGGTCCGGATGTGTTCGTCCACTTCACGGCGATCCAGGCCGATGGTTTCCGGAGCCTCGCCGAGGGTGACGCCGTCGAGTTCGATGTCGCCCAGGGTCCCAAGGGCCTGCAGGCGCAGAACGTCCGCAAGGTCTCCTGACCCTGTCGGATCGCACAAGAAAGCGGGCCCGGGGGAAACCCCGGGCCCGTTTCTATATTGAAGCCATGCGACTCGTTCCCATCCTCGCCTGCCTGACGTGGTCCGTGTCTGCCGCGCAGACTCCCCCGACGACCGCTGCCGCGCCGGCCTCCCCGTCGCCCAATCCGCTGGCGTATCGAGGATTTTTCCTGGCGGCACCACTCGACTCGTTCACCGTTCGCGCCCGCGCACTCGCGGCTGCTGACTCCACGCCGCTGCTGTGCAATACGTCGCGGCGCACCGCTCAGCTGATGGAATGCGGTGTACAGACGTTTGACCCGGCCGACAGTGCGCGCTACTACGTCGCCGCATATGTCCTGGAAGGAAAGGTCGCGTTCCTGTCCTTCGGCGACTCGGGGACCACCACCCTCGTCGACCGCGCCCAGCAGGACCTCGAGGCGCATTTCGGACGTCCCCGGGCTTCGCGCGCCGGGATGTGGGAATGGCGCTCGGGGCGTCAGGTGGCCCGGCTCACCTGGCGCGGCCGGGGCGGAGCCCGCTGGATCTACGTCGCGCTCTGGGACGAGCGGCTCCTAGACCGGATCCAGCCGTACGTCCCCCGTCGCACTCGCTGAGATCCTGCTCGGCGCGCTGGGCGCATACGCCCTGCTCGCCGCGGTGGCATGGCGGTTTCAGGAACGGATCGCGTTCCCCGCCCCCCGCGCCCGGATTCCCGACCCGCCACCGCAGGGCCTGCAGGACGCCGAACGCATCACGCTGACGATGGCCGACGGGACGAAACTCCGTGGCTGGTACGTCCCACCATTTCCTCGTCCTTCCCCGACTTTCCCCGCCCTACTCTGGTTCTACGGCAACGGGGAAACGATCGGCGGCATCTGGCCCGTGCTGCGCGAATTTCGCCCGCCACGAACCGCGCTCCTGGTCATCGACTATCCCGGCTACGGTTCGAGCGAGGGGCGCAGCACCGAGGCCGCCTTGTACGAGGCGGCCGACCTCGCCTACGCCGCCCTCGCCGCGCGCTCCGGGGTCGACCCCGGACGCGTGTGGGTGTATGGGCGATCCCTGGGGTCCGTTGCCGCTACCCACGTGGCGGCCACGCGTCCCGTGTCGGGGCTGGTGCTCGAGTCACCGTTCACCAGCGCCCGAGAAATGGCCCGCCGTCACTACGCGCCGTTCCCCCGTTTCCTGATCCGGCTGCGGCTCGACAACCTCGCTGCCATCACGCGGGTGCGGTGTCCGGTGCTGGTGTTCCACGGGACCGCCGACCGGCTGGCGCCGCTCGAGATGGGACAGCGCGTCGCGGCGGCCGTGCCGGGTCCGGTCGAGCTGGTGGTGATCGAGGGCGCCGGACACAACGACACCTACGACATGGGTGGCATCGCCTATCGCGACAAGCTGTGGGAGTTTCTACAGACCGGCCAAGGGTAGACGAATCCGGGTTGGCGGCCGCTAGATCACCGTCACAGGGTCGAGTTGATCGCGCGCCGCCTCGAAGCGGCGTTCGGCGTCGTCCAGCATGTGACGGACTTCGGGGCGCGCCACATCGGGAAACTTGGTACTGGGCGCGAGGCGCCCGGTGAGCTTCCGCACGGCCACGAGAGCGCGGGTCACCTCGCAGTGATCGAGATCCGGGTCGGTGTGGCCGGCCACGAGCAGCTCCTGGAACAGCGGCAGGGACTGCGGATCCCCCAGCAGATACAACGACTCCAGCAGGCGCGGGCCGAGGAAGCGGCGCAGCAGCTGATCGCCTCGAATGCGCTCGAACAGCGCCAGCAGCAACGACGTCGGGTGCGACGCCGCATAGAATCGCGCCGCTTCCACCGCCACGGCGACGAACGCGTG
>DATFSB010000384.1:0-3316 GCA_035262825.1 Gemmatimonadales bacterium
GGTGGTGAGAATCCAGCTCAGCTCCGGGTGCTCCCGCACGTGCGACTGCACGAAGAGGATGGTCTTGGCGGCATCGATACCGGCCGCCAGGAGCCCCACCGCCATATCGTGCGTGCGCTGGGCCAGCTCGGCGGGCTCGTAAGGTTGCGTGATCGCGTGCAGGTCGACGATGCAGATCAGGCTCTCGTGCTGGTGCTGCAGGCGAACCCAGTTCTTGACGGCGCCGAGGTAGTTGCCGATATGCAGCTCGCCCGAGGGCTGAATGCCGCTGAACACGCGCGCCATGGGGTCACAACCTAAGAGGCTGAGGGGAATCGTCGCAAGGTGCGGGCGCTCAAGGACTTAGTCGACATCGCGGAACGCGCCGCGGAGCGCGCGGCGAACCTCGTGCGGGCGGCGCGGCCGCCGGACGCCGTCCGCTGGACGGAGAAATCACGGCACGACTTCGCCACGCAGGTCGACCGCGAGTCGGAGGAGCTGATCGCGGAGACGCTCACCGGGATGGTGCCCGGCTCGATCGTCGTCGGAGAAGAGCTGTCGCCCAACGCCGAGTACCGCGGCGAGATCGTGTGGCTCGTCGATCCACTCGATGGCACGACGAACTTCCTGCACGGCTACCCGCAGTACGCGATCTCGATCGGAGCCCTCGTGGACGGGGTGCTCAGCGTCGGCGTGGTGCACGACGTCACGCGCGATCTGTCCTACCGCGCGGCCCGCGGCCTCGGCGCCTGGTCGGGCGGCCAGCGGTTGACGATCTCCGGGCTCACCGACCCGCGGCGCGCGCTCGTGGGAACGGGATTCCCGTTCAAGGAGCTGCACCGGCTGGACGAGTACCTGCGCCAGTTCGCGGCGGTGTGCCGCACGACGAGCGGGATCCGGCGCGCGGGAGCCGCCGCGCTCGATCTCGCCGACGTCGCAGCGGGCCGCTTCGACGCCTTCTGGGAGCTGACACTCGCCCCCTGGGACATCGCGGCGGGGATCATGCTGGTGCGTGAGGCGGGTGGTGTGGTCACGACGGTGACGGGCGGGGACGACATGCTGCGCGATGGGTCGGTGGTGGCGGCCAACGAGCACCTGCATCGCTGGCTGATCGACCTGCTCAACGGTGCCTGACGCGTGACGACACCTCGCAGGGTCATCGTACACATCGGCACGAGCGCGGATGGATACATCGCACGCCCCGACGGGGACCTCGAATGGTTGACGTCCCGCCCTGCTCCGCCCGGGTTCTACGGCATGAACGCTTTCATGAAGTCGATCGACACGATGCTCCTGGGCCGGAAGACCTACGAGGCGAGCTTGCGTCTCGGAGCGAAGTTCGGCAGGAAAGACCGGACCATCGTCTTCTCGCGCCATGCGCCGCCGGCTAAGGCGCCGTCGGGGGTGGAGTTCGTGAGCGAGGCGATCGCGCCATTCATGACCCGTCTGCGCGAGCAGCCGGGAAAGGATGTCTGGTTGATGGGAGGTGGTGACCTCATCGCCTCGTTTCTGGACGCGCACGCGATCGATGAATTCGTCATCAGTATGGCTCCGGTCTTCATTGGAGACGGTATTCCGTTGATCGCGCGACGTCACCGTCATGTTCCCCTGGAGTTGATCTCCAGTGAACCGTTCGAGGATGGCCTGGTGCAGCTGCGGTACCGCGTGCAGAGTCGTTAAACGCCTACTTGCCCGAGGGATTGATGCCGTCGCCGCTCGTCGAGTGCGTACCCAACTTCTCTGAAGGTCGTAACCAGCAGACGATCGATGCGCTGCGCACGGCGCTCACCAGCGTCCCCGGCGTGCGCCTGCTTCACGTCCAGTCCGATGCCGCACACCACCGGTCGGTCTTCACGCTGGTGGCGCCGCCCGCCGCGGCGGCGGAAGCGGCATTTCGCGCGGTAGCGGTGGCGCGCGAGCGGATCGACCTGACGCAGCATTCCGGAGAGCATCCCCGCATGGGGGCGACCGACGTCGTGCCGTTCATCCCGGTGCGCGACGTGACGATGGACGAGTGCGTCGCGCTGGCGCGCCAGCTCGCCGAGCGCGTGGGGCGGGAGCTCGAGATTCCGGTCTTTCTCTACGCGCGTGCCGCCGCGCGACCGGAGCGCGAGCGGCTCCCCGATGTGCGCAAGGGTGAATTCGAGGGGCTGCGCGAGCGCATCGGCGCCGATGCAGCCGCCGATCCCGATTTCGGGCCGCGCCGCATCCATCCGACTGCCGGGGCCACGGCCATCGGAGCGCGGCCGTTCCTCGTCGCCTACAACATCTACCTCGCCTCGGCGGACGTCGCGATCGCCAAGGAGATCGCCAAGAAAATCCGGACCTCGAGCGGCGGGCTCCCCGCCGTGCAGGCGAGCGGCTTCGACGTCGGCGGACGGGCGCAAGTGTCGATGAACCTGCTCGACATCGACGTCACGTCTCCGGCGGCGGCGTTCACCGCGGTCCGCGATCTCGCCGCCGGACGCGGCGTTGCGATCGAGCGCAGCGAGATCGTCGGCTTGGTCCCCGAGCGCGGTATCCTCCGCGCCGGAACGGATTTCCTGCAGCTCCCCGATGCCGCCGATCATCTCCTCGAGGCGAAGATCCGCGCCGCCGAAGGCCCCACCCTCGACGGATGGCTGGAGGAGCTCGCCGGTGCGAATCCGGTCCCCGGAGGGGGCAGCGCAGCCGCCCTGGCGGGCTCGCTCGCCGGCGCGCTGGTGGCGATGGTGGCCCGCCTCACGATCGGCCGGAAAGCCTACGGCGCCGTGGACGAGCGGGCACGCGCCATCCTCGGGGAGGCGGACGTGCTGCGCGGCGAGCTGCGCCGCCTTGTGGACGACGACGCTGCGGCCTACACGCGCGTCAGCGCCGCGTACAAGATCCCCAAGGACGACCCCGCGCGCGGCGCCGCCATCGACGCCGCGCTGCTCGGCGCCGCCATCACCCCTCTCGACGTGGCCCGTCGCGCCGCCCGGCTCGGCGAGCTGGCCCGTGAGATCGGAACGATCGGAAACAAGAACGCCCGCTCCGATGCGAGAGTGGCCGAGGAAATGGCGCGTACCGCGGTCATCGGGGCGGTGGAGAATGTGCGCGTGAATGTGACGTCGATGTCAGACCAGCAAGCAGGAGCGGCACTGCTTAGAGAAGCAGAGAACCTCCATTACTAGACGCACAGACGCACAGACGCACAGGGGAGAACAGTAAAGTAATCCTTACCTGACCTCCAACACCTGTTCACCCCGGTGCGTCTGCCGCGTCTAGTAGTGTATTTACCTGGTCAGTATTCTCGCCTGCGCTCCGTTTTCCCCGATCGCAACCGTGTGCTCGAAGTGCGCCGACAACGACCCGTCCA
>DATFSB010000385.1:0-5071 GCA_035262825.1 Gemmatimonadales bacterium
CGCTTCGCGCAAGCCCTCAAAGACCGTCATATCCATCTCATCACGTATCGCGAGCTGATTGGGAAGCAAGGCCTGCAATCAATGAAACGACCCCCACAATGATCCGCGACCGGAGGGTTGCTATGGAGAGCATGCTCCTAGGTAAGCGCGTACTTCGTGCCGTGGGGATGGTCGCACTGTTGGTCCTGACGCTGAGCCGGATCGCTGTCGCGCAGGACGTCGCGGTCTCTGGGACCGTGTCGTCCGCCGGCGGCCAGCACCTCCAGGGCGTGACCGTGCGCATCCGCGGCACGAATACCAGCACCACGACCGACGCCGAGGGCAAGTATTCGATTACGGCGCCCCCGGACGCCATCCTGGTGTTCAATTCCATCGGATACCGCGGCGTTGCGCAGTCGCTGGGGGGCCGGGCGTCGATCGACGTCACCATGGAGCCCTCAGTGGCGGTGCTGCCCGAGGTCGTGGTGACCGGCTACATGGAAGAGCAGCGCAAGAACATGATCGGCGCCGGTGCAAGCGTCGATGCGCAGAGCATCCAGCGCCAGTCGGGCGCCAGCGCGCTGCAGCGGCTCGACGGCCGCGCCGCGGGCGTGACGATCGACAACGGCGGCTCGCCGGGCTCGCGCACCACGGTGCGGATCCGCGGCTTCAGTTCGTTCCAGAACAACGATCCGCTGTACGTGATCGACGGGACGCCGGTGCAGGACACGTACCTCAACTTCCTGAATCCCGACGACATCTCGTCAGTGGAAGTGCTGAAGGATGCGTCGGCGGCGTCGATTTACGGCTCGCGCGCCTCGAACGGCGTCGTCATCATCGAGACGAAGCGCGGCCATCCCGGCCGTCGCCGGGTGTCGCTCGACGTCACGACCGGCGTCGCGAGTGCGGTCAAGGGGTATGACGGGATCCTGATCCAGAATTCGCTCGACTATGCGGCGGTGGTGAAGGCGGCGTACGAGAACGCCGGCATCCCCGTGCCGCAGAACGTCTACGGCGATCCGAACAGCCCGTCCGTGCCCGATTTCATCTGGCCGAACGACGGCGTGCATCAGAGCTGCATCAACACCAACGCTTCGTGTCTCGGGACGAAGGTCGATCCGTCGACCTATGCCCTCACCTCCGACGGCACCAAGCTGATCATGCCGGGGAGCGCCGGGACCAACTGGTGGAAAGCGGTGTTCGGTACCGGCCAGGTGCGCAACGCCAATCTCTCGGTTTCGGGGGGCGGCGAGGACAACGCTTATCTCGTGTCTTTCAACTACCTGAACCAGGAAGGCACGGCGGCATTCAACCTGTTCCAGCGCGGCGGGGTGCGTATCAACACCACGTTCAACATGGACCGGGTCTCAGTGGGTGAGAACCTGTCGATCACACGCGAGCAGGGCTACGGCGGTCTCGACGACAACGGGTTGGGCGAGGGCGGCATCATCGGGAAGAACATCTTCCAGCAGCCTGTCGTCCCGGTGTACGACATCGCGGGCTACTTCGCCTCCGGCAAAGCCTCGCACCTGTCGAACCTGACGAATCCGTTGAAGGTCGCCGCCTCGTCACGGAACAACATCAACACCAACGACCGCGTGTTCGGCAACTTCTTCGCGGGCCTGGACGCGAGCCACGGGATTACGCTGAAGACGCGGTTCGGGTTCAACCTCGACCAGAACAACTTCCACGGGTTCGGCGCGGCGACGCCGGAGAACTCCGAGGTCACCTCGATCAACAGCATCAACGAGAATTACAACCTGTTTACCGAGTGGACCTGGAGCAACACGCTGAACTACGTGCGGACGTTCGACAAGCACAACCTCACCGTGCTGCTGGGCCAGGAAGCGACCAAGGCCGTCAACCGCTACGAGGCGGCGAGCTGCGCCAACCTGCTCGTCGACGCCACCAGCGAGCGGTTCATTCAGGACGCGCTGTGCGATCCGACCACCAAGAACGTCACCAGCTCCGGCTTCGTCTCTTCGCTGTTGTCGCTCTTCGGCAAGGCTGACTACAACTACGGCGAGCGCTATTTCGTGACCGCGACGGTGCGGCGCGATGGCTCCTCGCGCCTCGGGCCGACGCACCGCTGGGGCACGTTCCCGGCGATCGGGCTCGGCTGGCGCGTGTCGAACGAGTCGTTCTTCCCGCAGAATTTCTTCTTCAACAGCATGATGTTCCGTGCCGGGTTCGGGATCACCGGCAACCAGCTGATCCCGCCCGACCGCGTCGTGAGTCAGCTGGGCGGCGACCGCGGTGACACGTTCTACGATATCGGCGGCGGGTCGAAGACTTCGATCGTGCCGGGCTACAAGGTCACGAAGCTCGGCAACCCGAACCTGAAGTGGGAAGAGAGCCGCTCGCTGAACATCGGCGCCGACTTCGAGTTCAACCAGGGGAAGGGCGCGTTCAGCGTCGACGTGTACACGCGCAATTCCAACAACCTGCTGTTCGATCCGGCGCAGCCGGCCACCGCCGGCAGCGCGGCCCCGCCGATCGTCAACATCGGCAAGATGCAGAACAAAGGCTTCGACATGACGCTCGGCTACAAGGGCGTCATCGGCGGGTCGACGTTCTGGAGCGCGTCGATCAACGGCGCGCACTACAAGAACAAGATCGTCAAGATCGACGGCGTGGCGCAGTTCTTCTTCCCGGCCAACATCATCCGGGACCAGAACCCGATCATCAACCAGGTCGGCCAGCCGATCGGGGCGTTCTACGGCCTCGTGGCGGACGGCTACTACCGCGACTCGCTCGAAGCGGCGCCCTACTGGAACGACGGCGCCCGCCCCGGGCGGATCAAGTTCAAGGATCTGAACGGCGACGGGGTTATCAGCTCGGCCGACCGCGCGATCATCGGCACGCCCCATCCGTCCTTCTCGGGCGGCCTGGACCTCGGGTTGCGGCACGGCAATTGGGACCTCTCCGCCACGATCTTCGGGACGGTCGGCAGCAAGATCTTCAACGAAGAGAAGTACTGGTACGTGTTCCGGTACTTCGATACCAACGTGCGCAAGGACCTGTTGCAGAATTCCGTCGTGCTCAGCGGTCCGTGCGACGCCAACAGCTGCCCGGGCGTGGTCACGAATCCGGGGGCCAAGTATCCCCGACTGGATGCCAATGACGCCTTCAGCCGGCAGTTCTCGAGCTACTGGGTTGAGAGCGGATCGTACCTGCGGTTGCGCAACCTGCAGATCGGCTACAACCTGCCCACGGCGTTGATCCGCTGGATCCCCGCCGCGCGCATCTATCTGCAGGCGGAAAACCTGTTCACGATCAGCGGCTACTCCGGCCTCGATCCGTCGCTGCCCGCGGCGGACGTGACGGCCGCCGCTGGCGACGTCCGTGACCAGTACCGCGGGCTCGACCAGGGGTCGTATCCCACGAACCGGATCATCACGATCGGTATCTCGACCACGTTCTAAGCGACGCGTCTCAAACTCTTGAGGGACGAAAGACGATGAACACGCGCAAATGGAACAAGCTGCTGCTCGGGACGGCGATCGTGACACTGGCGATCGGCGTTACCTATGCATGCAAAGATTTTTTGAACACCACGCCGCAAGGCGTCCTCAATGAGGACGCTCTGGCGACGCCGGACGGCGCGGAAGGCCTGCTGATCGCGGCCTACCGCTCGCTCGATTGCAGCTCCAGCTCCGCGGGATCGTGGGGCTGCGCGGCCAGCAACTGGGTATGGGGCAGCGTCACAAGCGGCGACGCCCACAAGGGCTCGAACCTCGGCGACCAGCAGCCGGTCAACGAGATCGAGACCTACCTCTGGGGCGTGGGCGACGTGCAGGACTACTTGAACCAGAAGTGGGCCCAGGTCTACGACGGCGTGGCACGCTCCAACGCCACGATCCGCCTGCTGGACAAGGTGATCGCCACCGGGGCCCTGGATGCGGCCTCCGCCCAGGCGCAAGGCATCCGGGGCGAAGCGACGTTCCTTCGGGCGCACTACCACTTCGAAGCGTACCGGATGTGGGAGAACATCCCCTATTACACCGAGACCGATCTGGACTTCAAGAAGTCCAACGTCGGCGTCGATGCGATTGGGGACATCGTCGCGGATCTCAAGACCGCTCAAGGGCTCCTCCCTGCAATACCGCGCGGTGGCGATGCGGGCCGGGCGACCTCGTTCACCGCCCAGGCATATCTCGGGCGTGTGTACGCGTACGCCGCGGCGAAGAATGCCGTGTATTGGGATTCAGCCAAGGCCGTGCTCCAGGCGGTGGTGACTGGTGGGCACTACGGTCTCGAAACCAGTTTCGATCACGTATGGACTGCGTTCACGCAGTACATGAACGGGCCGGAGACGATCCTAGCCTTCCAGGCGTCGGTGCGGGACGGCGAGCCGTCGGGCTGGAACTCGAACTGGGGCGAGCGGCTGAACTTCCCGCACTCGGGCAGTCATTTCGGCTGCTGCGGTTTCCACCAGCCGTCGCAGAACCTCGTCAACTTCTACGCCGTCGACGCCAATGGTCTCCCGGCGTCATTGACGAACGCCAACTGGAACGCCGACAACCCGCTGTTCTTCGACTCGCTGGTCATTCCGCTGTCGGTGACACACCAGGACTTCAAGGGCGGAATCGCGGGTGCGCCGGCGGTCGATCCGCGGCTCGACTGGACGGTGGGCCGTGACAGAACCCCGTATAAGGACTGGGGCTTGCACAATCGTGGCTGGATCCGCGACGCGTCGTACAGCGGTCCCTACAGCCCGAAGAAGAACATCCAGGAGAACGCGGCCAACGGCGAGAACAACGTCGGCTGGCAGGCGACGCAGACGAACGATGTGAACATTCACATCTTCCGCTACGCCGACCTGCTGCTGCTCCTGGCCGAGGCCGACGTCATGACCGGCGACAATGCCGGGGCCCTGACGATCGTGAATCAGATCCGGGCGCGGGCCGGGCAAACCGCACAGGGGTGCGGGCAAGGATTTGATGCCACTACGGACGCCGATTTGAAGGCGACGTATTCCTCCTGCGTGTCCGACAACCGCATGGCTATTCCGCTGGTCCAGAACGCGACGCTCGATTCGGTGTCGACGCAGTGGGCGACGTACCGCATCGGTCTGTATCCGCCGTTCGCG
>DATFSB010000386.1:0-4924 GCA_035262825.1 Gemmatimonadales bacterium
GAGAGGCGGGGGTGAAGCTGGTCGTGCGCCGACCGCGGGGCGGCGACCTGACTCCTGCGGGGGAGTTTCTCGCCAATCACGTGCTCCGCGCCCATGCGCTTCTTGCGCAGGCTGCGCGCGGCGTCGGCGAATTCCGCCAGCAAGTCACCGGGTCGCTGACGGTCGTTGCGTCGGGCGTCCCCGCCACGTACCTCTTGCCGGAGGTCGTCGTCGCGTTCCGGCGTGCCCATCCGGGTGTGCGCGTGAGCATCGTGCAGGGGAACTCGGCGCAAACGATGGACGCGCTGCGCTCACACCGCGCCGAGCTCGGCGTCGTCGGCGGATTCGCGGCTGCGCCGGAGATCGAGGCGGAGCCGCTGGTCGAGGAGGAAGTCCTCGTCATTGGCCATCCCCGGCTGGCGGGCCGCTGGATGTCGCGCCGGGATGCCGAAGCGGTGACGTGGATCTCGCCCTACAAGGGATCGGCCACTCAGGCGGCAGTCGAGGCCGCCTGGGCGGACATCGGCATCAGTCCAAGTCAACACCTGGAGCTGCCCAACTGGGAGGCCGTGAAGCTGGCGGTCGCTCGCGGCCATGGCGTGGCCGGTTGCAGCGAGTTCACCGTGGCTGCCGAGCTGCGCGCCGGCTCCCTCGGCGTCGTCCGGCTGCGCGGTTGGAAGGTGCGCCGGATGATCTCGATCGTCCGCCATCGAGAAGCCGTGCTCACCCCGTCGGCGCACGAATTCGTGACCATGCTTCATGCCCGATGGCACCGCCCGTCGGCATCGCGACGCCGCGGCAGCTCCTCGCCATTACGATGACGGCGACGAGGTCGGACGGAACCTAGGGGATGAGCGGAAGCATTGACCGCCTGCTTCATACGTGCCCAGGACAACGAGGGAATTGAACCGTGTGCTATTAGGGAGAAGAGTCAACGCAAGTCAATGCAGTACGCCTCCGGAACCGTGTAGCATTCTGCACTGCGGGCCCCCGCAATCACCGAAGCGGCTTCGTTTGAATGCCCGCACAGACCTCGATGCTGATACTCAGTTTCCTCTCCCGTTGTGCTGTGGACACCTAACGATCTCCATTCCTGGTACTCGGGTGGATTTCCGAGTCGATCAGGCGACGAGGGCGCGACAAATCTTTCCTTCGGTCTGCACGTGCTCGTCAGCAAGCGATGTACCGTGGTCGGCCTGCGGAAAATCACACAGATCGGTGCGAGGGGCAGGAACGGCGGTGACCGAAAGGCAGGCGCCCCATCTGATAGTGCCCGCGAGATGGGCAGGTGCCGGGAAGCTCACGTCCTTTCCTACGTCGTCCTCCCGGATAAGTGCCTTGACACACCGAGACGCCGGGCCTATAAGTTGGTCCTCCACAGTGTCGTGACCCGATCGCCCTAGGATCTGATCGATCTACTGGAGGTTCATCC
Organism: Gemmatimonadales bacterium; assembly: GCA_035262825.1. Classification (GTDB taxonomy): domain Bacteria; phylum Gemmatimonadota; class Gemmatimonadetes; order Gemmatimonadales; family GWC2-71-9; genus DASTHG01. The sequence continues at coordinate 1,412 of DATFSB010000386.1, forward strand.
TATGGGAATCACACGGCGCGAGTTGTTCAAGGGTATGGCGGCGCTCGGCGTAGTTGGGTCATTGCCGCAAGCGCTGCCGACTGCGGCGCAGGCGCAAGCCAACCAGAAGAGGGAGCTCGTCACCGCGCAGGGGGGCGACATCGCCAGATTCGACCCACACTTCAGCACCGCGTCCCAGGACATCCGCGTCTCGTTCAACCTGTTCGACAACCTGACGAGTCGACATCCCGACGGCAAGCTCTACCCGGGGTTGGCGACAGAATGGAGGCTGGAGGGCCAGACGACCTGGAGGTTCAAGCTGCGCGAGGGCGTCAGGTACCACAACGGCGATCCTTTCACCTCAGCAGACGCCAAGTTCAGCCTGGAGCGCACCTACGATCCGAGCGTGAAGACTATGGTCGCCACGGTTTTCACGACGATCGAGCGCATCGAGGCGCCCGATCCGCACACGCTCGTCATTCACACCAAGAAGCCCGACCCGCTGCTGCCTGCACGGCTCGCCTTCTACGGCGGCCAGATCGTGCCGAAGCGGTACGTGGAGTCGGTCGGCAACGACGCTTTCAACACCAGGCCCGTCGGCACCGGGCCCATCAGCCTCAGCTCATGGGTCAAGGACGACAAGGCGGTCTTTGACGCGTACGGCGGCTATTGGGGCGGCAAGATCGACGTGGACCGCTGGATCATGCGCGCCATCCCGGAGACGGCGCCCCGTATTGCGGCGCTGCTCAAGGGCGAGGTGGATATCATCACCCAGGTACCGCCAGACCAAGAGGACCGCATCAGGGCCAATGCGTCCACGCGTGTCGACGGCGCGCTCTACGCGGGCCTGTACTGCCTGGGCGTGAACAGCAAGCGGCCGCCGCTCGACAATCCACTGGTGAAGCAGGCTTTGTCGCTCGCCATCGATCGGGACCTGATCGTCAAGGAACTCTGGCAGGGGCGCGGCATCGTGCCCAGCCAGCCTATCGCCAAGGGCGACTCCTTCTTCGACACCACGCTGCCGCCGCTTGCCCACAACCCCAAGGAAGCGCGCGAGCGTCTGAAGAAGGCGGGGTACAAAGGGGAAGAGATCTTCCTCGAGACCACGGTCGCCTACGTGGCGCAGGACAAGGCCATGTCCGAGGCCATCGCGGCCATGTGGAAGGACGTGGGCGTCAACGTGAAAGTCGAAGTGGTCGAGTACTCGGTCCGGGCCCAGAAGAGCCGCGAGAAGAGTTTCAAGGGCTTGTGGTGGGGCGATCCGACCTCGACGCTCGGCGATCCTGACGGGATGATGTGGCGCCTGCTCGGTCCGGGAGGCATATACGACTACTGGCGCGACGCCAAGTTCGACGAGCTGGGCAACGCGGCCCGCTTCTCCATCGACGAGCGGTTCCGCGCCGACGCCTATCGTGAGATGACGAAGATCTTCTTGGAAAACCTCCCGTGGCTGCCGGTCATCCAGCCCTACGAGGATTACGGCCTGCAGAAGTACGTCGAATTCACGCCCAACCCGAATCAGCAGTTTGAGCTCCGGCGCTTCAACTTCAAGCTCCGGCGCTCCTAGGCTGGCCGGAAGGGACAGGTCCTTGATCGCGGATAGCCCGCAGGTCGCGGCCGCCAGTGTGTAAAGCTTGTCCGTCGCAATCGTCGTAGTCGCCCCGGTCAGGTCCTCGCTATTTGAGTACGTCGTGTCGAGACGCGGGATTTCGGTGGCGTTGAGGGTGTGGTCACACGAATCGCTCCAACTACGCCTGCGAACGCGTCTAGGAAAGGGCTCCGAGCGCGATCAAACGTTCGCCGAAGCAGAGCACGTCTATGGCGGAGTGTCCAGGTGGTATCGGCGCTGCGGGTACGAGGTAGTCGGAGTCCCTAAGGTCAGTGTTGCACAGGGGTGCGCGCATGTCTTGCAAGTGCTGGGTGCAGCCGCCTAACGCCTCCATCGAGCGGACGCCTTCCAGCAAGCTTCGCTTGCCTCCAGGCGCCGCTCATGTCGAACGTTAGACGGATCACGTGATTCACGGAGGTCACGAACTCTTTCCGTTGGGGGGTCAATGGAACGAGGAACCAGGCTGAAGGGCGTACGCTCGATGATGGGACAGGTTGCGCAGTCGTGTGGGTTGCTGATCTGCGTTGTGATTCTTCCATCGTTTTCGGCGGCGCAAACGCGAGCGGATCTCGTGGAGCGCGGCCGGTACTTAGTCGAAACCATCGGCGCCTGCGGCCACTGCCACACGCCGCAGCGACTGGAGAATGACCGCCAGGTTGATCTTCCCGGTCTGCACCTCGCCGGTGGGTACGGCTTCGACAACCCTGTCCTTGGACGCTGGGCCGGAGCAAATATCACTCCCGATCCCGACACCGGCATCGGCCGCTGGACGGAGGCGGAGATCGCCATCGCCGTGCGCGAAGGCCGACGCCCGGACGACAGCGTCATCGGGCCGCCGATGCCCTTCGCGCACTATCGAAAGATGTCCGACGCCGACGCTCGCGCCATCGCGGCTTACCTGAAATCGGTGCCTGCCGTGCGCAACACCGTGAACCGGTCGTCCTACCGCGTCCCGCTGCCCGCCAACTGGGGACCACCCGTGTCCGGCATTGCGGGACCGCCCGACGGCGACCCAGTCGCGCGTGGCGCCTACGTGGTCGAGCTCGGCCACTGCATGGATTGCCATACACCGAATCGCCCGGCCGGCGGCGGACGTGACTGGTCCCGTGTCGGGGTCGGGGGTCGGCCCGTCACCGGCTTGGCCGGTCCTGTCCCCGCCCGCAACATCACGCCGCACCCGGAGCACGGGCTCGGCCGTTGGACCGACGAGCAGATCGTCCGGGCCATCACCGAGGGGGTTTCGGCAAACGGGCGGCGACTCTTGCCGCCGATGCCTTACGCGAACTACGCGGGGCTGACGCCGCGGGATTTGGCCGATATCGTCGCCTTTCTTCGATCCCTGCCGCCTCAACAGTGAGGGCTAACGACTCGTGTTGTCAGCCGACCGTCTAACGAGCCGCTTCAACGGACCGGCTTCGCCGGGCACTGAGCGCCGCCGTTGGTCGACTTAGTCGATCGATCGGTTTGCAGGACCGAAGACCATGACGACCAGATCAGAAGGCTGCGGCCCCTCAAACGCAGCACAGGACGTTGCAAATCTTGGCCTCGTCCGCCCACCGCTTGTGTATCTGACCTCGCTCGTCTCAGGGGCGGTGATCCAACTCGCCACGCCCTTACCGTTCCTTCCCGGAAGGCTCGCTATGCCGCTCGGAGTGCCTCTCGTTGTGATCGCCGTAGCCCTATTCGCCTACTCGGTCTCGACATTCCGGGCAGCCGGGACGCCCGTGCCCGCCCGAAAGCCGACTACCATCATCGTCCGCACGGGTCCCTATAGCTTCAGCCGCAACCCGATCTATCTGGCGTTTTCGCTGGTGCAACTTGGTATCGCGATTTGGGCCAATAGCGTGTGGCTGTTGGCAACACTCGGCGGGGCAGTGATTCTCATCCACTGCGTCGTCATACCGAGAGAAGAGCAGTACCTGGAG
>DATFSB010000387.1:0-2626 GCA_035262825.1 Gemmatimonadales bacterium
GGAGCTCATCTCGCAGACAATCGACGAGGTCTTCGACCCCGGCGTGAAGCAGCACACCCCATTCGAAGCCACCGGGACGCAAGTGTTTAAGGAGATGGTGGTCGCGAGGCTCTACCGGGCATTCCCCGACCTTCATATTACGATCGAGGATCTGATCGAAGAGGGCGACAAAGTCGTCGAGAAGGACACGGTTAGTGGGACCCACCGGGGTGAATACAACGGCCTCCCGCCAACCGGCAAATCTGTGTCGTACAACGAGATCTTCATCATGCGGTTCGCCAACGGCCGAATCGCTGAGATCTGGGGGGTCGTCGACATCTTCTCGCAGATGAAACAGCTCGGCATGATTCAGGCCTGACGATTGTGGACACAACCGCGAAGCTGGGGTTTCTGCAGGCTACTACCGGCCCGGATCCTGGTGATATCGCGAACTGCTATGCGCTCAGCCTTATCATCGAGATGCCGTTTTGCCGCTGCGTCACTGTATCCCGCCTGGATCGGGGCCACCCGCCAGGAAATTGCGCGCCTGATTCCGGGCTGACGCCGCGACCAGGTGGTACACGCGGCTGAGCAATATCGCCATTCACGAGACAGCCTCTACGGATCGGTCGCGAACTGCTCAATGACTCTGCCGCGGCCCTGGGAGAACCGGGCAGGAAGCGAGGAGCCGATGAGCGCGCCGGATAGCAGGAGAGTGATCAGCGAGGCCATCGGCGCAGGCGCCGGTAGTCCTCAAGACCCTGGAGACGTGCCGAATGGGTGACACCTCAAATCCGTTCGGTCTGACAAGGAGACAATCATGCAAACACCGTCAGAACAAATGATCGCAGCTGCGCTGCAGACCCTGCTGAAGGACGGGGCACTGACCGGAGAATGGGTCCTCGATCCGCGCAAGTCCAGCATCCGGCTGAAGAGCAAGGTCATGGGCCTGGTTCGGGTGAACGGCGTTTTCCGCGAAGTCGGCGGGCACGGCACCGTATCTGCGGACGGCGAGGTCAGCGGCACCGTCACGGTGGCCGCGGCGTCCATCGACACGAAGATCACCCGGCGCGACACGCACCTTCGCTCGGCTGACTTCTTCGACAGCGGCGACCATCCGGACATCACCTTCACCGCGGACGGTATCCGGCCCTCGGCTCAGGGAGTCACGGTGACCGGCGCGCTGACCGTGCGCGGCCGTACCCGGCCGCTGTCCTTCGATGCCGCGGCGTCCGTCCAGGAGGACGGCGAGATCTGGCTCGACGCCGAGGTCCAGATCAACCGGGCCAACTTCGGCCTCACCTGGAATCGGATGGGCATGGTCTCGATGAACAACACCCTCACTATCCACGCTGTGTTCGCCCGGCGGTGAGCGATGCGAGGTGTAGTGGCGGGTGCCAGACATTGCGACAGCCTTATCGCCTACGACCACTGGCCACCAGCTGCCGATGGCTGACGCAACAGGTCATCAGCCAGATTCGCCGGCAGCGGCACTCGTTCACAATCGTCGAGTGGCGCCGCCGTAACCCACTACCGTACGAGTATCCGTCCCAGCGGTTTGTATGTCCTTGCCGAGCTGCGGATCGCGGGCGGCTGATGCGATCTGGAAGGGAGCATGCCGATGACCGACGTTCGAGCGATCCTTCGGCGCTTCGACGCGCCCGATGAAGTGCGAGACTTTGAGCTCGGCCGCTTCGAGGTGGTGCGCCTTGCAGGCACGGCAATCGGACGGGCGACGTATCAGCCGGGGTGGCGATGGTCGACGCACGTCGGTCACGCCCTCGGCCTCAGCCGCTGTCAGGTGGAGCACGTGGGCTTGGTCCTGTCCGGAGTCGCCACCGCGGCGTTCACCGACGGCGAGGTGACCGAACTCCACGCCGGTGACCTGTTCCACATCGGACCGGTGCCGCACGACAGCTGGGTCGTCGGCGACGATCCCTACGTGTCGCTCCACTTCCTCGGAGCAGATCACTACGCGACCGATGACCACTGAGACGCAGCCGCTCACGGCGGAACGAGACGAGCGGACACCCGGTTCGCGTTCAGGCGCCGAGGTCGCGCTTCGGGCGACCCCGGATCTTCAACTACGGTCGGCAGACTGACCGGCGCGGAGCGGGAAGAGCTAGTGCGGGTGGGCTTGGTGGAGCGGCTGGCCGGTGAGGCGGGCGGCGGTAACGGCGGCGAAGGTGGGGCACTCGAGGATGTCGTCGTGCGGGCAGACCAGCGCGTGATCGATGGCCTCGCGGGCGGTCTGGGCGTTGGCGATCTGGTCGTCGAGTTCGGCGAGCTTGCGCCGGGCGAGCCGCCGCCAGTCGCCGGGCGCGGCGGCGCGTGAGGCCATGAAGGCCTTCTGCTCGGCGAGCGAGAACCCGACGTCGCGCAGGAGCAGGATGACACCGACGAGCCAGGCTGCCGATTCGGGGTAGCGGCGTTGCCCTGAGATCCTCGCGGGCGCCGCGAGCAGGCCGAGTTCCTCGTAGTAGCGCAGGGCCGAGGTGGCGACGCCGGCGCGGCGGGCCAGCTCGCCGATGGTCAGTAACCGATCAGACATTTGACTTCAAGTGTACTTGAAGGCGTTGACTGCGGGCCATGGAGAGCTGGGCGGCGGCGAACGAGGAGCAGGCCCGCTACCGGGACGGCGGTGAGG
>DATFSB010000388.1:0-8688 GCA_035262825.1 Gemmatimonadales bacterium
GACCGCGTCATCAGCGCCAGCTCGCGCCGCGTGCGCTTCGAGTCCTTCTTCGTGAGCCCGGGCAGCTCGGGCGGTGCGCTGTTCAACCAGCAATGGGAGATCGTCGGTCTCGTCACCGAGAAGAACAGCCAGGACGGCGTCGCGGTTGGTATCGCGGAGGTGACTGACCGCCTGCACAAGTGGAACTACACCATCCAGCTTAGGCCGACGAGCATCCCGCGCGCCGGATACCGCACCAGTCTCAGCATCGCCGGGTTGGCGCCGAGCACCGGCGCCATGACCCAGACCGGTCGCTGGCCGAGCGGGAGGATGGCGCTGTTCTTCCGGGGCCAACAACGCATCGGCTGGCACCTGACGGCGCTGCGACTGGCGCCCGAGGAATTACAGGTCACCGGAGGGATGGTGGGCGCAAGCATCGCGCTTCGGTACGGACGGTTCGTGCTGGCGCCGTTCGGGGAAGTCGGCGCCGCGCGGGTGAAGGGACGTTTCAAAGCCGGCAGCTACTTCGTGCAGTCGGGGGCCGACTCGGCGGAGGTCCCCGTGTGGCAGACGCTGACCAACGACGTGATCGGGTTCGGTGTCGGGGCGGACGTGGAGGTTCTGGTCGCTCCGCATATCGCCCTCGCGGGCGTCGCAGGCCATTGGGACTTCCGCACCGATTCACAGCTGCGGACGATTCCGAGCGCATTCGCCGGTGCGGGTTTCAAGTATGCGTTCTAGCCGGATCCTGAATGTGGCGACGACGGTGCTGCTCGGCGCGCTCCTCGTCACGTGCAAGAACGAGCTCGAGCCGACCGGCGCGATCACGGTGACCCTGGCCAAGGGGGCCTGGCCCGATACGCTGGCCGTCGCCGAGATCGCGACACTCTCGGTGACGGCGACGGACGCCCAGCAGCATTCGCTCACCGGGGTCAAGCTGGAGTGGGGCTCGTCCGACTCTGCGGTCGTGACGGTGTCGAGCGGCACGAGTCCGCTGCGCGCCACGGTCGACAGCCGCCGCTCCGGTACCGCCACGATCACGGTCCGTGTCGTCCAGACGGGGTTCGATCCGGTGCAGCTCAGTGCTCCGGTGGTGGTGCGGGCGCGCGGGGCTGACTCGCTGCTCTCGGTCGGTGATGTCGACACGATTGGGTTGTCGTTGCAGCGCGTCGATCCGAGCGTCCTGGCCGGCGCCACGGTGACGTGGAGCTCGAGCGATGCCTCGATCCTCGGTGTGTCCGCCCTGGCGACGGATTCCACCCAGGCCGTGATCACCGGGCGCGTCAGCGGCGCGGCGCAGGTGGTCGCGACGGTGCAGAACCCGCTCGGCCGCGCGACGTTCCAGCTGCCGGTGCAGGTGCTGCCGCTGCAGATCCTCGAGCAGCCGGCGTGGTCGCCGCTGATCACCCTCCAGGACACGCGCCCCTTCGCCGTCACCGTCCAGGACGCGCTGGGTCGGATCAAAACCGGGGTCAAAGTGCACTGGAGCTCCACCAATGCGACGGCCTTTACGGTGGACTCGACCGGTCTCGTGACCGCCAATTCCCGGGGCGGCGGTGAGCTGGTGGCCACGGTGGGGGCGGCGCCATTCCAAGTCGCCGAACACCGCGCGGCGCTGCAGGTCGTCCAGAAGTGGCGCACGGTGAGCGCCGGGCTCGACCATACGTGTGCGATCGCTGCGCTCGATGGGACGGGCTTCTGTTGGGGCGACAACGGCGCCGGCATGCTCGGGACCGGACTCACCGGTTTCGCGCTGCCGCTGTCCACCCGCCCGCTGGCGATCGCGACGTCGCACCGGTTCAACGAACTGCAGGCTGGCGACGCACATACGTGCGGGGAGGAAGCGCAGGTCAACCTCCTCTGCTGGGGCTCACGCGCCTTCGGCGCGCTGGGCGACGGCCAATGCGCTCCGGCGCTGGGGAGCTGTGGGTCGTTCACGGCGTCCGAGATTCCGGTCACCATCGTTGCGGACGGCAACCTGGACACGACGCAGCTGCGCATCGAGCAGCTGCTGGTCGGCGGCAGGTTCACCTGCATCCTGGCACGGGTCCGCTACGGGTTTATCAATCGCGTACGGCGGCTGCGCTGTTGGGGAACCCACGATGTCTATAGCAACACCTCCGGGGTCGCGTTCGATTCGACGGCCGCTGCAGCGATCGCGATCCCGCCGAGCCCGTTCGCCGACCAGACCACCGATTATGTCGAGGCTGCGGCCGGCGGCCTGCACGTCTGCAACAAGCCGACGGCTCTCTACCTCAACTTCCATGTCGTCTGCATGGGGATGAATTTCGAAGGCGAGCTGGGCTACGGACCGATCGAATATTTTAGTTGGGACCCGATCTACCACCATCCCGATGGCTTCAAGCTGCCTGTCGGCTATGCGGACACCTCCGGCAACGCCATTGGTGAAGGCATCCCCCTCTCAGGCCTCGCCGCCGGGCGCGCGCACACCTGCGCGTTCGACGCCACGGGCGTGGTGTGCTGGGGCTCGAACTCGAGCGGTCAGCTGGGGCAGCCGGCGTATTCGTTCAATGGCCACGGCTATCCGATCCGGGCATCGGTCGGCGTTGCGCTGGTGACGCTCACGGCTGGCGGCGAGCATACCTGCGGCCTGACGGCGGGGGGCGCGGCCTACTGCTGGGGCTCGAACTCGAACGGCCAACTCGGCAACGGCACCATCGGGGGATCGAACTCCGCCGCGGCGCCGGTGGGCGGAGGGCTCACTTTTGTCTCTCTCAGTGCCGGGGGCTATCACACCTGCGGGGTGACGCCCGATGGAGCCATTTACTGCTGGGGTGCCAACGCCTCCGGGCAGCTGGGGGACGGGACACAGACTGACCGTGCGGTGCCAACCAGGGTTTCGGAAGCGCCGCAATGATGTCGTCGATGTGGTCGCGGCTGAGAGCCGCATCCCGGCTACCTGTCGCTGACAGCGACAGCAGTGTCACTCTCAGTGACACACAGCCGAGCCGCGACTATCAGTCGCGCGTTACGGCGCGCTGGATCGCCGCGTCACTGGTGACGTTACTAGTCATCAACAGCTGTAAGACTGAGCTCGCCCCGTCGTCGCTCGTCGCGGTCACGCTCGAGCAGACGACGCCGTGGCCCGACACGTTGGTCACGGGCGAGATCGCGACGGTGCAGGCCAGCGTAAAGGATGCGGACGGTACCGATATCGTCGGCGTCGACCTGCAGTGGAGCTCGTCCGATTCCTCGGTGCTCCAGGTGGCGCACCCCGATGCCCGGACCGCGATCATTGCAACGCACGCGACGGGGACCGCCACCATCATCGCGCGGCTCGATCGGGATGGGTTCACGTCGGCCGAGCTGCGAGTGCCGGTCGTGGTCAATCAAGGGGCCTGGCCGGGGCTGTTGACCGTCGGCAGCCAGGATACCGTCGGCGTCGCGCTGTGGCATACCGATCCCGCGATCCTCGGGGCCTTGAGCTATGCCTGGCAATCGAGCGATCCCGCCGTCCTGCAGACGAACGCTTTGGCAGCCGATTCCTCGAAGGCGCAGCTCACGGCGCGGGCCAGCGGCGCGGCGGACGTGACGCTCGCGGTTACGGGCCCACGGCTCGGCAGAGTCGAGTTCCGCGAGGGCCTCGCCGTCGGCAACGTGCAGATCACGGCGCAGCCGGCGTGGCCGGCGCTGCTCCCCGTCACCGAAACGACGCAACTCGCGGTGACGGTGAAAGACGCAGGCGGGAATCCCCTGCCCGCCGCGACCGTGCACTGGAGCTCGACCAATCTCTCGGCGTTCACCGTCGATTCCACAGGCACGGTGACGGCGCTCAGCCGCGGGAGCGGAGAGGTAGTGGCCAGCGTGGGGGCGCCGCCGTTCCAGGTGGCGGAGCTGCGCGCGTCGCTCGTGGTGGTCGAGTTATGGGCGGCGGTGAGCGCTGGCGGCGCGCACACCTGTGCGATGACCGCTACGGATGGGACGGGATTCTGCTGGGGGAACAATGCCTCGGGACAGCTCGGGTTGGCGGTCGATGCGGCGCCGTTCAAGACGCGCCCGAGCCGCATCGTCACGTTCCACAAGTTCACCGATATCCGGGCAGGCGCATCGCACAGCTGTGGCAGAGAGGGTGTGGACAACCTGCTGTGCTGGGGCCTGCGCAATCGGGCGCAGCTCGGGGATGGAATCTGCCCGTCGAATGCCACAGACTTCAGCATCATCTGCACGCCGTTCGCGTCCGTTCCCGTCACCATCGTCAATGCGGGGATCCTGAACGGCCAGCAGGTGGCAGTGAACGAGATCGCCGCCGGCGGAACGTTGACCTGCATGGTGAACGGCCTCCACATCCGGTCGAGCTCGCTCGATCCCGTCGGGTTCTGCTGGGGCAATTTGAACTTCGCCAACTACAACCCGTTACCGCCGTTCGACTCGACGGCCGCCCTGGCGCAAGCACGATCGTTCCCCGAATCGCAGGTCATCACGGCCGGCGGCTCTCAGGCATGTGTCGAGAACCCGCACGCATTCTCTGGTACGGGGCTCGAGGTGCAATGCGCCGGCTTGAACGGCTCCGGACAGCTCGGCGACGGCACGACGACTGATCGCAACACGTTTTCTGACGTCCTCCGCTTTGATGCGCCCAACTTAGGCATGCATCAAGGGCTCTCTGATGCCAGTGCCGGAGGGAAGCACGCCTGTGCGCTGCTGGTCGACGCGGTGTGGTGCTGGGGGTCCAACTCAAGCGGTCAGTTGGGCGCGAGCGCCGCCAGCATCTGCGGGCCGTCCGATTGGGTTCCTACGGCCGAGCCTTGCAGCCTGTATGCGATCCCCGCGCAGCTGCCGGTGAGTGTGTCATCCGTCTCGGCCGGTGGGGAGCACACCTGCGCCCTCACCGCCACCGGCGACGCATGGTGCTGGGGCTCCAACTCCAACGGCCAGCTGGGACGCGGTACGGTCGGAGGCAGCAGCCCGTCACCGCAGGTGGTGAGCGGCGGGCTCAAATGGCTCTCCATCAGCACCGGAGGGAATCACACCTGTGGGGTCACGGTCGCGCGGGCAATCTACTGCTGGGGTGCGAACGCCTCCGGGCAGCTCGGGGATGGGACACAGACTGACCGCGCGGTGCCGACGCGGGTCTCAGAGGCTCCGCAATAAGTTCGCGGGGCTCGTGGGGGAGGTTCCGTAATGCGGACGGGGCATCGCGTACGGGGCCGGATGAATCGGTCTCGCGGCGTCGCGGCGCTCCACAATGCTCAGCTCCTGGAAATGGGGACCCCACGCCACGGCGAATTGCTCTAACAGGTTCGCACCAACGACGCCGGCAACCTGCACGGCGCGCAGCGCCTGCTCGAGCGGAGCGGGCATGAGGCCGCAGTCGAGGTTCATCCGCTGGCCCCCGAACAGCAGCGGTACCTGACGCAACTCGGTCGTGAACTCCCCGATTCCCGGATAGCAATCGCGCACGACGGCGACACACGGATAGTCCTTGGTGTCGCTGTCGCGCAGGCAGGACAACGTCGCACCGGTGTGTAACAGGAGCTGCACTCGGGCCCCCGCCAGGCCGAGTGCCAGCACCGGGAGCCCTGCGACGGTACTCACCGGTACTGCCTGCGCCTGCGACCCCGGAGGGAGCTTCTCGTCGAACACCACGCGGCGCCGTTCCGGATCGATGATCGCGGCGTGGCGACCGAGAACATCGCTGCCAAGCACGCCGTCGATGTTCAATCCGATGATCTCACTCCATTGGGCGACGGTCAGGCCCTGGTAGCGTTGCAGGACGGCAATCTCGCGATCGAGGAACATGAGGGTTGGCCGTGTGCCCATCGAAACCGGGCACCCGGTGTTTACGAGCAGCGACTGATCGCCATCACGAATGATGAGATGCCCGCCGGGCATCATCATTGGGAATTCAGACACGAGGGACCGGGCTCGAGTTCGTTCTAAGAAAAGAGCGCGCTCAGCGGTTCGAGGTAACCTCCACAACGCCCGAAAGTCGACCGAAGCTGCATTTTAGGGCAAGGCTACATCGCGGCATTCCGCAGCAACTGGACGTACACCCGCACCACGTTGACGTAGTCCCCCACCCCGATGCGCTCGTCGGTGCCGTGGATGCGCCGCAGATCGTCGTTGCCGATCGTGGCCCCGACGAACCGTAGCACGTTGGGTGTGAGCGTGCCGTAGTGCCGTGAGTCGGTGCCCGCCACGACGAGCCACGGCGTCACGATGACCCCGGGATCCGTCTGCCGGATGGTGCGCGCGAGCAGCTGAAACGGCTCCTCGTCGACGCTCGCCACGGGCGACGGCTCGGCGACGGCCGCCTGCAGCGGAGCGACGGTGATGCGCGGATCGTCGACCGCCGCGCGCACATGCGCCAACACGCCCGCGACGCTGTCGCCGGGGAGGATGCGGAAGTTGACGAGCGCCCGCGCGGTGGAGGGCAGGACGTTCTCCTTCACCCCCGCCTGAAAGACCGTAGGCGCGGTCGTGGTGCGCAACATGGCGTTGCCGTACGGGGTCCGCCCGAAGCGGCTCGTGAGCAACCCGCCGAACAGCCAGCGATTCGCGACGACCAGCCGCTGCCCGAAGGGAAGCTCGGGACCCGTGTAATCGAACATCTCCTGCGTCGGCCCGCGGATGGCGCGCGGCAGCTGGTGCGCTTCGAGACGCGCGATCCCCGCCGCCAGGATGCCGACCGCCGTCTCTCCCGGCGGCATCGACGAATGCCCACCCGCCGCCTGCACTGTGAGCTCGGCGGTCAGATACCCCTTTTCGGCGATGCCGACGAGGGCCACGGGTCCCGACACGCCGGGGAGCAACCCCGTGGCCAGGACGCCTCCCTCGTCGAGCACCAGCTCGGGCTGCACGTGGCGCGAAGCCAGAAGCGCCGCGATCTGTGTCGCTCCGCGCCGCCCGCCGACTTCTTCGTCGAAGCCGAAGGCGAGGTACACCGTGCGGCGCGGCTTCACGCCGGCTGACAGGAGGTGCTCCACTGCCTCGAGAATCCCGATGAGACTGCCTTTGTCGTCGAGCGCACCCCGGCCCCACACGTAGCCGTTGGCGATCACGCCCCCGAAGGGCGGCTCGGTCCACTTTGCTTCCGTTCCGCCTTCGATCGGCACGACGTCCTGGTGTGCCAGGAGCACGATCGGATCGAGCTTAGAATCGCTTCCCGTCCACGTGTACAGCAGCCCGTAGCCGTTCACCACCTCCCGTGACAGTGCGTCATGCAGCTTGGGGAAGGAATCCTGCAGGTAGCGCTGGAAGCCCTCGAACACCTGCCCATCGAACCTGGTGGAATCCTGGTTCGAGATCGTCGCGAACCGCAGCGCGCCCGCGAGCCGGCCGGCCAGGGCCATCGAGTCGAACGGCTCGGGCTGGACCGCCGTCACGGCCGGCTGTCGCGAGCGGAACGTGAGCGTGCGGAAGACGAGCACGGCCGCGAGGGCGAGCAGAAGGACGAGTAGGAAGAGGAGAATGCGTCTCATGGTTGCTCTAGATGATTGCCAAGAGCGTCATCGGTCATCGGTAATCGGTGCTTGACCGATTACCGATGACCGATAACGCTTCACCTCTCTACCGGAAGATGATCCACAGCACCGCGATCGTCGCGACCAGGACGACGGACCAGAAGAGCGTGCCGAACGTGGCAGGATATGCCGCGGCGGCCGCACGGCTGTAGGTCACATCCTGCACCTTCGCCGCGGGCAGGGGCGCCGACATCCTGCTCACGACCATCAGGATTGCGGTGCACAGCACGAACAGCAGCGCAGCGAAGTGCAGGAAATTGACCTCCGCGAACCACGCGATGGGGGTTCCCGGCGTGAGGTGAACCTTTTGCAGCTCGAGGATCAGGCGTGCGGCTCCCAGCACGAGACCCGTCAGCAGCGCCGCCATCGCCCCGGTGCCGTTGAGGCGCTTGTCCAGCACCCCGAACAGGAAGCACGCCGCGATCGGCGGCGCGATGTACGCCTGCACGCTTTGCAGATAGATGTAGACCTGCGACGAGATGTGGCTGATAAACGGAATCCACACGAGCCCCAGGCCGGTAAGGATGACGGTCGAGATGCGCCCCACGAGGACCAGCTGCGCTTCCGAGGCGGCCGGGCGCATCTTGCGGTACACGTCCCACGTCAGCAGCGTCGAGCACGAATTGAACGCCGACGCCAGTGAGCTCATCAGCGCGGCGAGCATGCCCGCCAACACGAGCCCCTTGATCCCTTCCGGCAACAGCCGGGTCACGAGCGCCGGGAATGCGGTATCGCCGGCCTGGTGCACGTCGGCGTACAACGCGCTGGCGATGACGCCGGGGAGCACGAAGATGAACACCGGCAGGATCTTCAGGAATCCCGCGCCAATCGTGCCTTTTCTAGCTTCGGAGACGTTCTTGGCGGCCAGCACCCGTTGCACGATGTGCTGGTCGGTGCACCAGTACCAGATCCCGAGAATCGGGGCGCCGAACACGATTCCCGTCCACGGGAAGTCGGGGTGGTTCATCGGCTTCCACATCGAGAAAAAGTCGGCCGGCACCTTCGCCGCGAGGCCCGACCACCCGCCCACCGCCGCGAGGCCGACGACCGCGAGCGTCGCCGAGCCCACGATCAACACGACGGCCTGCATCACCTCCGTATAGATCACGGCGCGTAAGCCCCCGAGCACCGTGTACAGCCCTGTGATGACGATCAGCACGATGGCGCTCTTGTAGAATTCGAGTCCGGTAACGGCGTGCATCACCACGCCGCCGGCGTAGAGCGT
>DATFSB010000389.1:0-3054 GCA_035262825.1 Gemmatimonadales bacterium
ATCTGGCCGCTGATGGCGGCGCCCCCCGAAATGAACGCCAACATCCGGAAGTTCGAGGAGATCGGCACGCACCCGGCGGCGAACCACAACGCGATCGCCGAGGCGCTGACGTTCCATCAGGGCATCGGGGCGGAGCGCAAGGCGGCGCGGCTGCGCTATCTGCGGGATCGCTGGGCGCGGCGGCTCGAGCAGGTGCCCGGGGTGAAGATTCTCACCTCGTACGATCCGAAGCAGTCGTGCGGGCTGGCGTCGTTCACGCCCGGGGCGCTCGATGTCGGTAAGCTCGTCACCTACCTGTGGGACAAGCACAAGATCATCGTGACCCCGATCGTGCATCCCGAGTTCAACTGCATCCGCGTGACGCCGAACGTGTATACCCTGGCGGACGAGGTGGACCGGTTTGCGGAGGTGGTGGAGGATACGGTGAGAAAAGGGATTCCGGTTTAGCTGTCAGCCATCAGCTATCAGCCATCGGCGAGAGGCCTCGCATGAAAGCACTGGTTGTCCTTGGGCTCGTCGCGCTTGCCGCCTGTGGGGGCGGAGGGCAGAGCAATGCCAATAAGGTCAATCGCGACACGCTGACCGAGCGGCAGAAGGACTCGATCCTCGCGAAGTCGTCGATACCGGGGGCGAGTGCGGTCGACCGGGCGATGAAAGCCGCGGATACGACGAGCGCGCGGGTGACGGCAAGCGACTCAGTGCACTAGCGCTTCAACAGCTGCCTTCCACTCGCGTGGGTCGCCGAGCCGCACCGCTTGGTCGATGCCGACGTTCTCGAGCAGCAGCGCCAGCATCGTGACGCGGTCCTCCTCCGACCAAAAGAGGCGGCCCTTGACCATCTCGATCTTTTCCGGGGCCAATTGGTAGCGTGCCATGGCTTCGTTACCCCAGGCGCGGCCCGCGCGGCGAATGTCCCAGGCGACTGCAGGCATTGTCGAGTCCTATTCTGAAGCGGTTGCCCCGAACACATCGCCCAGGTCAATGACACCGCCCGCTCCACCAGGGAGCGACCAGGAGAGTGTGCCCGTGACGATTTCAGGCCGTTCATCGCCGGGCTTCCAGCGTTCGACCAGCCGGGCGTCGAGATCGACAATCCAGTACTCCGTGACACCGGCTCGCTGATAAATGTGGCGCTTGACTCCACGATCCCGTGCGGCTGTTGATGGCGACAGGATCTCGATCGCGAGTAACGGAACGCCGGCGTCCTCCCACCGCTCGATCCGTTGACCACCCGTTCGCGCGACGATGAAGATGTCCGGCTGCACCAGGGTCTTGGGTCCCAGGATGATGTCGGCCGGCGAGGCGAAGACGCTTACATCGACGCGGCGTTTGAGGGTCATCTTGAGGGCGAAGAACAGCTCACCGAACACCTCCTGGTGGGCAGGTCGCGGTGCCGGGCTCACGACGTGCACACCGTCGAGCAGCTCGTGGCGCAATCCGTCGCCCGGGAGGGATTGGAGTTCTTCGATCGTCGTGATCGGCGCGGGAGTGAGCGGCATGCTCGAAAGGTGAGCATGCTCGGCCCTGGGGTGCAAGAGCACACCGGACAACATGGGGTCCGGTTGCAGGGGAACCGTTATCAAAAAACTGCGGTATTGGCGAAAACGTTCATGGACGAAAGCCACGGATGAGCAGCGCCAGCCCCGAACGACCCAACGACCGCGCGCTCGCCGGGCTGCGCATCGCCGTCGGCGCATTCTTCCTCATCTTCGGCAGCTACAAGGTGCTGTGGACGGGGTTCACCCTGCACGGCGGGTTCCAGCGGTGGATCACCGGCTGGCTCGCCGACGGCTCGGCGTACCCGTTCATGGTGCCGGTGCTGCGCGACTTCGTGCTGCCGCACGGCACGGCGATCGCGTTCCTCGTCGCCTACGGCGAGACGGCGATCGGGATCTCGCTCCTCATCGGGGTGCTGTCGCGGCCGGCCAGCGCCGCGGGGTTCCTCTACATGCTGGTGCTGCTGTTCGCGAGCAACTACCCCGGCGCGCACGCGGCGCCGTGGCAGTACTTCGGGGCGTCGCTCTCGCACTCGGTGTTCGCCTGCTGCTTTCTGGCGTTCGTGCTCGGGAATCCCGAGGAGGTGTGGGCCTGGCCGCGGAGGAAATACCAGGGGTAGCTGCCCCTGTGCATTTGCGCTCAAATCGAAGTGTACCGGACGACCACAGGACGTCGCTGATATCCTCGTACTGGAAGAGATCAACCGTCGCAGTAACTTGTAGCTTTGACGCATGAAACCACTTCGCAACTTCGCCGTCTGTGCAACTGCTCTGGCACCTTGCTTCCTAGTAGCTTGCAGCGCCTCAGGCCCATGCTCCAGCAGCGCCGTCCACCAGCTGGCACTGTTCTCCCGCCCTTACGCCGGCCACTGGACCGTCGCCCGCGGCGACACCCTCACGCTCCCCGACCCCAGCCTCGGCGACCATTTCAAGCTCACCGACATCGTGCTCGACACCGACACCGTGTCGATCGGGAGGCAGTGCCTCTACCGGGGGTCGATCGTGTTCAGCGTTCCCAAAGCCGAAACGCTCGCCGTCACCTGGTTCGGCGTCCCCGAGCACGTGACGGTGTTCGGGTGGCCCGCCGAGCTGGGACCGTTCGCGGGGCTGAACGCCAGCTGGTGGGGACGCGATTCGCTGCAGGGCGCCATTCTCTACGACGAGCGCTTCGGCGTGCAGGCGCGTCCCGGCGCCACGGCGCAGTTCTGGGCCGGCCGACGAAGCGTCGGCACGCCACCTCCGCGCTGAATCCAGCGTCGATTAACTTCCACACGGGAGCCGTCGCGACGCGCCTCACGAGTCGACACGCTGAAGCGTGCGCCTCGAAAACCACTGTGCTATAGCACAGTGTCTTGTGAGGCACACCCTTTAGGGTGTCGAACGCACCGCTGGGCGACACAATGCACTGTTACGGACCATTCACACGGGACACCTCCTATGACCCTCTCCCGCAGTGAACGCGACGCTCTCATCGACCGCTACGCTCGTGGCCCCGCGCTTCTCAAGGCCGCCCTCGCCAAGGTGCCGAAAGACGCGATGCAGTGGCGCCCCGGGCCCG
>DATFSB010000390.1:0-8650 GCA_035262825.1 Gemmatimonadales bacterium
CGCCGAACGGCTCGATTTCGCCGAGCGAATGCTGGCGAAGCAACGGGAGGGGGAGCGGCTCAGTCCACCGAAGGGGTGAGGTCGCTATCTTGGCGGAATCTCACGGGGCGTGGCGCAGTCTGGTAGCGCGTCTGGTTTGGGACCAGAAGGTCCCGGGTTCGAATCCCGGCGCCCCGATTTCCCAAGTCGTTGCTGTGCTGACATATCAAGGGTGAGCGCGCGCTCACGCTCACCTGCCTCCGCCAGTTTCTCCGCTATTTCTGCGATTCGCGATCGGACAACAGTCCCGCGTCACGGGGCGCAGTTTTCGATGGTCGCATTCCTAATCGTTGCCTCCGGGATGATGAGAGCGCCGGTGTTCCGGCCCGACGTGTCGGGGCGAGTGAGGAACAGCAGGCCGGACGATCGCGCCAGCAGGACGAGGCGCGGGGGTGGCTGTGGGTCGTTCACTGTGCTGACGTTGACGCAGAT
Source organism: Gemmatimonadales bacterium (assembly GCA_035262825.1). Classification (GTDB taxonomy): domain Bacteria; phylum Gemmatimonadota; class Gemmatimonadetes; order Gemmatimonadales; family GWC2-71-9; genus DASTHG01. The sequence continues at coordinate 472 of DATFSB010000390.1, forward strand.
CCCGCTCCTGCCACGAGCAAGCTTGTTGGCTGAACTCATGCCGGAGGTTACGTACGCCACGAAACCTGGGGCGGCCAGTCCCAACACCAACAGGTACCACACGCCCCAACTGTGGATTTTCCAATTGCGAACAAGGAATGCTAGGGGCGCGCCGACTACGGCTAGAACCAGGAGCGCACCGGCGCACTGCCACAGAGGATGGCCTGTCGCTCGGAGTAATGTGAATAGGCTACCCCCGATCCCGCCACAGCAAAACACCACCAGGCGGGAGACGTTCTCCCAGCCTCTTATGAAGACGACTGGGAGCATAATCGCGAATACGACAGTTAAGGGCCACGTGCTGGAGAGCACCTGCTCAAAGTTCAGGCCGACGACGTCGACGGAGAGACCGAAACGCCGAAGCAGCGCCGCCCAATAACTCCAGCCGAGGACGTAGAGCGCGATGGAGACCAGGGTGATGACGACGGCGGCATCGAGCCAGCGCGGGCGCTTCTCTTCGGTCGGGGGCGGTGTCATCGGCCGGCCTCGGTTTGCGGGAGGCAGTCATCATAACGCCGGGCGGGGCGGCGCCGCTTTGCTTGCGAGGCCGGCTCCGCGCGCGTGGTGGGGGCGATCAGTCAGGCGGTCCGCACTCGGGATCCTGCGCAACCGAGGAGTGCGTGGGGACCATGCGTCATGAGGCGCAGGACACCCCGAGCTGCGGGCCAGGCGAGCGCCGGCGGAGCGAGAAGTGGAGTCAGGGGTGCGGCGTCTGGTCTCAGACCAGAAGGTCCCGGGTTCGAATCCCGGCGCCCCGATGCATAGAAAGACGGGCCGGCGCGGTAGCAGCGCCGGCCCGTTTGCATTGCCGCAGATCTTCCCTACTTCGACTTCGTCGAGTCCTTCGGGGCAGTAGACGATCCGCGTCCAGCGCGGCGAATCTCGCTGTTTGCCGCGTCCTGTGCCTTATCGGCATCCCTCGCGCTCAGGCCAAGACTCTGCAAAGTCCTCCCGATGCTCTTGCCCGACTTCAAGCCGTCGAGAAGCGCCTCGGTCGAGATGCTGGGATTCTTGGCGCCGAGATCCTGCGCGAGGACGTTGGCCTGGATGAACTGGCCGCGGGTGAGCCTGCGATTCGCGCCGACCGCCGTCTTGTAGGAGCTCTCGAGCGCGTCTGGCGTCGTATTCAGCTTGGGCGCGATCCCACGAAAGCTCGTGACCTTCGGAGTGGACGCCCGGGACGATGACGACAGGTGCGAGGCCGCTGAAGCATGCGGAGTCGCGGTGGACTGAGATTTCGTTGCAGCTTGCGCCGCGGCTGTCGCGTAGCTGAACAAGGCGAGACCGCTGATCAGAGTCGTCGCCCGAACGATGCGGGTGATGTACGTCATACTCTCCTCCGTCTGTTGTGACGAGAAATGCACCCTCTCGGCACTGTGACTTCGACAGATGAGGACTCGTCACGCTGACATTATGCGGTAAGGGGACTGTGTATTAGGGAGGAACACCGACAGCTAGTTCAGCAGCATGATCCGGGCTACCGACGGCACGCCCTTCTGATTCACGAGGAACAACAGGTAGGGCCCTGGCGTGGCGACAGTGCGGCTCGCCGGAATGGCGATCGACAGCCCACCCGTCACGACCGTGAACGACAGCGGCACGAGCCTCGCACCCTGATCGAAAGCGTGCGTCACCGAGCTGAACCGGATGAACGTCACCTTCGTGATCGAGCCGGTATCCGGAGTGTTCACGACGATCGTCTGCCCGTAGTGCACGACGGCCGGTGTCGAGTCGCTCACGACGGGTCGCGGGCCGTTGAACAGGTAGGGCGGTGAGAACAGCTCGTAGTTGAGCTCGCTGACGGTCCCTCCAGCGTCCCCGCTTCCCGTGTGCAGCAGCCGCCCATCCGGCAGCAGCAGCGTCGTCCCGTGGTACAGCCGTGTCACCGCGTTGCTGGAGAGCGTCGTCCACACGCCTGTCTTCGGACTCCAGACCTCGGCGGCACGGACGGCGCCGTCGTAGTTGTTAAACCCGGGTCCGCTCGTTCCGCCGGTGACGAGAACGTCGCCGGTCGGCAGCAGCGTGGCGTCCATCTGGCGTCGCGCGAACTGCATCGAGCCGGTATAGAGCCATACCGGTGCGGGCTGGTTGAGATCGATGATCTCGGCGGTGCTGGTCGGCGGATCGCCACCGCCGACGTAGAGAATCTTCCCCGGCTCGTACATCACCGCCGAACCGTAGCCACGATTGCCGAACTGGCGCACCGGCCCCGCGGTCCACGTTCCGGTTCCACTGACGTCGAGCCACAAGGACTGCTGGTCCTCCCCGGCGACGAACACGCGGCCGTCAGGTGCGACGAAATCGCGCGGATAGTACGGCAGCCACCACGAGGCCGTTGTCAGCTGGCGCCACGAGCTGCCGTTCCAGATCTCGGGCAGCAGCACCGTACTGTCGTTTTCGTCCGTCCCCGCGAGGGTGAGGACTTCTCCGTCGGGCAGCGTGGTGTTCGTCGGGTACCAGCGGCCCCTGGCCATCGGCGCCACCGCCTGCCACGTCTCCGTCGCGGGATCGAAGATGTTGGCGTTCGGCAGGCCGTGCAGATCGCTGATGTGTCCGCCCGCGACGAACAGCCGACCGTCGGGGAGCCAGTCGTGCCCGGCGCAGAACAACAGCGAAGGAGACGGCACCTCCTTGAACACACCGGAAACCGGATTCCAGACCTGCGGAACTCCAGCATGCCCCCACGTCAGCACCTTGCCGCTCAGCAGCAGGTGGGCGTGCAGCTGCACGATCGGCGCTCCCCACTTGCTCGACCACTGGCCGACTTTGTCGGGGAGCGGCGGCGGGGGAGGCGGAGGCGGCGGGATATGGCGAGCGACCGGGGTATCGCCGCCGCACGCGACAAGCAGCGCGAGGACTGGCAGGCCGCGGAGCGTCCAGCGAATGGGTCGGCGCATTGGGGCATATTAACTCGCACCTTCTGTGCCATCCATCACAATCATTGCGAGTGGTGAGTTCCCACGATCACCCCGCCGACGCGAATCTTCCGTACACTGACCGTTCGCATTCCCTCGATGGGATGTTCTACAGCGTAGGTCAACGCCGTGATCATCTGCGGCAACGTGACGAGACCGAGGCGCCGCGCGCCGTGTCGCGTCAGCGGAATGAGCGACGCGACCCAGTACAGCGGGAGGAGGAGTATGGGCCAGCGATGGCCCGGGCCGAGGACGTACCATGGCCGCAGCACGGTCGCGTTGAGCCCCGAGTGCGCGATCACCTTCTCGGCTTCCTGCCGGGCTTTCCAGTAGGCTTTCATGACGGGCGCCGGATGCGCCACCGAGACATAGACGAAGTGCCGGACCGCTGCCGCGCTCGCCGCGGCCACGGCGGCCCGGGCCGAGGCGAGGTCGATGGTCTGGAATTGCTCGGCGTTGGCGGGGCTCGGGTGCGACACGCCGACGAGGTGGACGAAGGTGTCCGCCGGTGCGACATGGTGCGCGAAGGTCGTCTCGTCGAGCGCGTCGCCGATGATCGGCGTGACCGCCGCGGGCAGCTTCATTGCCGACCAGCGGCGTGCCAGGGCGGTGACGTGGTGGCCGCGCCGCACCAGCTCAGCGGCGAGCCGGCTCCCGAGGTAGCCCGTGCCGCCGGTGAGAAACACGTGCCGTGGCTCGATCATCCGCGCTCACGATAGCATCCCTCGCTGCTATTCACTACAATACCACTCGGCGGCTCTGCGGCTTGGCGTCTACTGAACGGTAACGGCGTCTCGTCGTCTGTATTCCGCCCAACTCACCGGCGCCCGTAGCTCAGTTGGACAGAGCCTCGGCCTTCTAAGCGAAATCCGCGGTGCGGGAGCACGGTCCCACGCTCCCGCACCGTCGTGTATGGAGCACGGAATCCCGCATGGTCCCGTATGGTCCGGCAAACATACGGCAAACATTCAGTGAGCCATCCGTTCGAGCTGCCGCCCGAGTCACCACCACCGCCACCACTGCGGCCCTGCGAGCTGCGGCAGAATCGCGGCGACCCCTGCGCACCAGAGTGGGCAGCGATCGACATCGAGACGCGGCGTGTCATCGTGTCCGCCGAGAGCGCCTCCGAATGCCGGCGCCTGGCTCGAGCACGCGGGTATGTCGAGGAAACCGATCGGCGTTTCGAGGGTCGTGCTCGTGATGCCCGGCGTCCCCAGGCGCCCGTGCCGCCACCTCCACCACCGCCCGCCCCGCCATCGGCACCCGCGGACCCGCAACCGAGCCGCCTCAGTTAGTCCGACTTGTTCGAGATGGTGAGAGAGCTCCGCGGGAACGTCAGACGGGGCTAAAGCGCTGGTATCCACTCCGACTTTCCGGCCTTGACAGACAAATTCGCCTGTCGTACATCTCTTAGGGGCAGACAATTCCGTCTGCCGCATAAGGAGCCCAGAGGATGGCACCGACAATTTCAGACAGCGCGTACGCGATCCTGCGCGCCCTGGCGGCCAGCGGCCGCACACTCACGACCACGGAGATCCGAGAAGCCGTCGGCTTCGACCCACATCCGATGCTGGGCAGGGACATCGTTGGGCGCGCCTGGGCCAAGCTCTGGGACAGCCCGACCATGGCGGACAAGCGCGGCGTTCAAATCACCGAGCTAGGGCAGGCGGCTTTCGAGCTGGGCCGCCTAGAGCGCCGGGAAGAGGCGCCCAAGCCAGTTGGGGCTCGGGTGATCCGGACGGGAAAGGCACGTGACATCGACTGATTGGATTCGACGCGCCTCTAGGATCGCCGAATCCAGAGAACTGCCCAACGAATCGCGGAGCGGCCGCCGCGCCACGCCAGCTTCATACGCTGGTTAGGCAGCGCGGCTCACTTGGGTCGACCTAGACGCCAATGCGACCTTCTTCGCGTGCCTTCACAAGCACGCGCTCCGCGAAGTCGAGCCGCTCTTGCGTTTCGGACAGATCGTTTTGGAGACGCTGTACATCAGTCTCAAGGGTTTCTAGACGCGCGGCGACATCCTCTGGCAGCTGTTGAGAACGAGCGGCACGCAGACGAGCAATTTTGACGACCACGACAGCAACGATCCCGGCTATTGCCAGAAGCTCGAGGGGAGAAATGAGACCAGAAGGTATGTCCAAGTGACTACCTCATTGTGGAGCGAAAACTCACACCTCACAATTTGGCAAGCGAGCAGTGCCCATGCTCTCTGTGTAGCGTGACCACACAATGGTTGCACGAGCACTGTACTGCGTGGTGCGGCGGATGCCATCAAGACAGACCCGTTCCCTTTCAAGCGGCCGCCGCGCCATAGCCCCGGGTCAGTGCGGGCTCTTGAGCGTGGAGTCCGTTGGGAACCAGTCCCATGCTTTGGTGGTCAGATCCTGCCGCCAGCACTCCATACCACCGTTGGCGCTCTTGCGTGGCCTCCCCGAGCACTCCCCATAGGTGACGGGCGGCTGCAGCGCATCTCGCATTGCCACGAGGCAGTTGTACTGCGCGAGGCTGGTATCAACTGGAAAGACCTGCTTACACACCGCCTGCGCGACTCGCGCGACTGCGGCCTGCGTCTGCGACTGCGTGAGATGGATCGTCCCATCACCGAAGGGATACTTCTGCAAATCAATCGGCTGCCTGGACTGTCCCCAGAGCATCGACGGCAACAGCAGACCCAGGGACGCGACTAAGCGAGTCATTCGAGCTGGCCTCCGCTGGCGTTCGCGACCGTGAAGCCTCAACGTCGGCAGCAACATAGGGGGTGAGCGGCCGGCGCCGGAAGGCGGAACCCGACGAGATTCGTACCAAGGCCTTCCGGCACACCTAAGTCACGGCGCGTCTGCAAACTCTGGATCATGGGGCGCCGGTGGCGGCGCGGACGGTCGCGGGCGAGGTAGGGCACGCGAGCCTAGCCATGATTGAGCGGACGCATGGCCACCTCGGCACCATTCGCCACCGCTCGGAGGTGGTGGAGTACCGCGCCGAGCAGCATGTCGATACGTTGAAGGACCGCTTGCCGCTTATTACGGCAAACATTGAGCAGCTAGCAGAGTCGCAAGTTGTTGCGCGCCCGTAGCTCAGTTGGACAGAGCATCGGCCTTCTAAGCCGAGGGTCGGAGGTTCGAATCCTCCCGGGCGCATTGGGAGGTGCTGGGTGAGGCACGGAATCCCGTGGAGCGCAGTCGCGCTCGCCAGTGCCGTGGCAGCTATGCCGGCCGGAGGCCAGTCCTCCACCGTGCAGCATCTGTCGGCTGGGGACAGCATTGCCGTCATCATGGCCGGGCCGGCCGTCGTCCCACATCGGGCGCCTGGTCTTCTGGTTCGCTTTTATCCGTACGCCCCCCTCACCGACACGACCCGTCTGGGCGATCTGGCGGTGGCCCTGTGGCAACAGCTGATGCCGCGCCTGGACAGCGAGGGCATTGGCTGGCTCGTTCTTCAGGCAACCGACCAGGCCCCGGGTCAGCAGCTCACCATCTTCCGCGCTCACAATTATGGGTTCGTCTTCGAGCGAGGCGCAGACGGTGTCTGGCGCCGTGCGAACAGGCCTGACTTCACGCTCGACATGCTTGCTGGTTCCCCGACGCTGGCGGTGCCGAATCTGGCGGGGAGGTGGCGTATCACCGGACTGCAAACGACAGAGCTGGTATACATGAGCCTCGCTCAGCAGGGCGGCGATTTGCGGGGCGAGATCGCGACACACCGGGACTGTCGCGGCAAAGACGTGAGAGTCGTAATTGAATTCACCGGTACCGTAGCGGCGCATGTGGTCGACTTATGGTCGACGACCGGTCGCATCGAGGGAGAGTTCGTCAACCCGTGTTCCAATGCGGAGCTCGTTCGACGACTGGAGTTTCATGGTCAAATCGCCGATGACGAGAAAAAAATCATCGGGCCGGTCGATCTGGCGGGCGTGCGGATTGATACCTGGACGCTGTCTCGCTAGACCGTTCTCACCACGCATCCGCCGCTCAATCGGCCCGCCACCGCCCTCCCATGCGCCGCTCTCCCTGATCGCCCGGCAGCAGCTCCGTTGATTTCGGTGCCGCGCTGCCGTTGTGACCGGCCGGCTGCTGGCTGAGCCATAACCCCGGGATCGGCACCGTGATCGTGATCTCGGCGGGCGTGCGGATCGCGGGCAGTCCCGAGAACCGGTCCCGCATCGACGCCGGGAGCGCGTTCGCGGTCCGCAACGGACAGGCGATGTAGTTCCCCACGATTCCCACCACCCGGTTCTCGATCATGTCGGCGAGCGAGCGGCCGTCCTTGTCCACCACCTTGGAGAGGGCCAGGTAGCGCAGCGTCGGATCGCCGGCGGCAATCAGCGCCGCGGCGTAGTAGGGAAGGTTGGCCGCGATGTGGCCCAGCAGGCGGCTTTCACGCGGATCCACTCCCGGCACCTCTGCGAGCGCGGCGAGGCTCGCGAGGTGGGCCTGCGATTCCTTGTTGAGCACGAAATCACGGATCGAGAGCAGCCGCTTCCAGCTGTCCCCGGCGCGTCCCTCGACGTGCAGCGCCGCGAACGACAGCACCATCCGGGTGCCGTTCTCGAGGGCCAGGTGTCCCGGGAATTTGAGTGGATGCTGATGGAAATCGGCGGCCCGGATATATCCGATCCAGCGCGTCGGTTTCGGGGGTGCGAGTCCCTGGATGGGCTCGGTCGGCGGATCGGCGGGGAAGAAGTGCAGCGCGTAACGCGTCTGGTCGGCGTGCAGGAAGCACCACACCTGGCGCAGGTCGATCGGGGCGGCGTGCGGATCCGTCTGCACGACGATCCGCAGCTCCGACACCGGGGGCGCCACATCGGGCTCGAGCGGCTTACGGCCGATGCCGATCACCCAGTCGAGGTCGGGGAGCAGCGTGCGGTCGAGCAGTACCCGCCGCATCGGAGTCGCGAACCGCTGCACCAGCGCCCGGGTCGCGATGTTCGGCAGCTGGAACGGGATCAACACGGCAGGGCGCACCCGCGCCGCCCGCGCGCCGATGCGGAACCGCTCCACCGGTTCGAAGAAATGCACCCCAAGCGGCCGCGCCGGGTCGGGGTTCTTGATGACGCGCCGCACCGCGCCGGTCTGGGACGGGCCCATCGCCTCGGAAACCCGCAGCGCCCGCCGGCGCAGCGTGCTCGCGGCGTGTCCCGTGCGCTCGAGCAGCTCGCGCACGCACTCGACCGCGGCGTTCGAGAGGCCGACCCCGTTCGCGGACGGGGGCAGCGTGAACGGTTC
>DATFSB010000391.1:0-13265 GCA_035262825.1 Gemmatimonadales bacterium
CGGTGTGCACGAAGGCGCGCCGCTCCGACGACGGGGCGGTCGTGAGCAGGCGTTCGTCTTCAGTGAGGGCGGTGCGCGGCGAGTCGGGCGAGTGCTGCGGCATGGTCGTCCTGCATGTTGTAAAAGAAGGGGGAAAGGCGGACGTGCCCGGGACGGGCGTCCGCCACGATCGCGCCGGCGGCGAGGTGGCGCACCGCCGCGGGCGGGTCGGCGGCCGGTAGCATCACGATCGCCGACCGCTGCTCGGGGCTGGCCGCCACCTTGGGCCGGAACCCCTGGTCGGTGGCGCGCGCCACGAGGTCTTCCACGAGCGTGGCGGTGACGCGCCGGATCGCCGGCACGCCGATCTCCTCGATGTACTCGAGCCCGCCGAGCTGCGTGTAGATCGCGGCGAGGGCCGGCGTTCCCAGCTCGAAGCGGCGTGCGTCGTCGTGAAACTCGAGCGAGCGTGAATCGAAGCCGAATTGATCCTTATGGCCGAACCACCCCGCGACGGTCGGCACGATGCGGTACCCGGCACGATCGCGCACGTAGCAGAACACGATCCCCGTCCCGCCCAGCAGCCACTTCAATCCGCCGGCGATGAGGAAATCCACGCCGCTCGCCGGGGCGTCCACCGGCACCTGCCCCACCGATTGATAGGCGTCGATGAGACAGAACGCGCCCTTGCGGTGCGCGATCTCGGCCACCGCCGCGATATCCTGAATGGCCCCGCTGGTGAAATAGACGTGGGAGGTCGCGACCAGCGCGGTGCGGTCGTCCACCGCGCGCGCGATCGCGTCGACGGGGACGCTCACCTGGTCGGGGCTTTCGACGATGACGAGCTCGACGCCCTGGGGGCGCTTGGCGAGCCACTGGTACACGACGGTGGGAAAGTCGAGCGACGTGACGACGACGCGCGGCCGCCGCGTGTAATCGAGCGCGCTGGCGACGGCCGCGACCGCAACAGACACGCTCGGGGCGAGAGCGATCGTATCCGCGCGGGCGCCGACGACGGCCCCATAGCGACTGCGCAGCTCGGCGAGAGCCTCCCACCAGACGTCGTACCAGGCCGCGGCGCCGCGCGCCTGCCACACGTCGAGAAAGCCGGCTACCTTGCGCCGGGCGCGGTCCCCGAGCGGCCCCAGAGAGCAGGTGTTGAGGTAGATCCGGTCCCGGAAAATGGGGAATTCACTCCGGTAGCCGGCCAGAGGGTGCGCGATCGAGCCGGCCGCGACGCCGCTTGCAAGCGTCATAGGCGCTGAATATACAGAAGCCATGCAGACTCCGGCGAGTTGGACCTCACTTGTCGCCCGTCTGGCGTTGCGCGCAGTGGTGCGGCCGCGTCTGGCCGTGGACCTGCTGCGCCTCACCTGGAGTTTTCGTGCGCGGGGCTGGTACCGCCGCGCGCCATTCCTGCCGTTGCCGCCGCGCGAGTACATCCGCTGGCGCATGCTCACCGCTTACGGGGATGAGGACGCGATTCCACCGATCGACGACGTGGTGAGATTCGCGCGGTGGCGGAGAGAGACGATGCGGCTGTGAAATACGAGAGGCGTATGGAAAAAGGCGTAGGGCTCGAGGGCGTATGGAGAAAGACGTAACGACTGACGGACGAGTCAGCGTCGAGCTGAAGCGCAGAGCGCTCGCCCTGGGATTCGATGCGGTCGGCATCGCGCCGCTCGAAGAGAATTCGCATGCGGATGCGCTCGATCGGTGGCTCGAGGCTGGATACGCCGGATCCATGACGTACCTGCAGCGGCAGGCGGCCAGGCGGAAGGATCCGCGTCTGATCATGCCGGGTGCGCGGGCGGCGGTCGTGACGCTGACCAATTACTGGCACGGGACCGCACCCTCCGAGGCCGGTTCCGCGCGCGTGGCGCAGTACGCGTGGTCCACCGACTATCACCGCATCATCGGCCCGCGCCTCGAGCAGCTCGCGCGCGTGATCGGCGAACTCGTCCCCGGCGCGCAGTGCCGGTCATACGTGGACGCCGGGCCGGTGCCCGAGCGCGACCTCGCCCAACGGGCGGGGCTCGGCTGGATCGGCAAGAACACGATGCTGATCGATCCCGCGATCGGATCATTCACGTTCATCGGGACTGTCCTGACCGACGCCGAGCTCGAGCCCGACGCGCCGTTCGAGGCCGATCGCTGCGGGACGTGCCGCGCCTGTCTCGACGCCTGCCCCACCGCGGCATTTCCAGAGCCGCACGTTCTCGACGCACGGCGCTGCATCTCCTATCTCACGATCGAACATCGCGGTGCATTCTCGGCGGGCGAACGCGAACAGGTAGGTGAGTGGCTCTTCGGTTGCGATATCTGTCAGGACGTGTGCCCGTGGAACGTGCGCTTCGCCCGCGCGACGTCCGATCCCGCATTCAACTTGCGTCCGGAAACCGCTCACCCCGATCTCGTGGAGCTGATCGACGTCGACGCCGCGGCGTTCGAGAGCCGCTACGGCGACACCGCATTCGAACGACCAGGCGTGGAGGGGGTGCGGCGCAACGCTCAGGCAGTGCTCCAGAACCGCCGAGTCACCTCGTGACGGCGAGCCGCATCGACGACATCCAGCGCCAGCTGGCGCAGGGTCTCGCCCGTATCGACCCGCACCACCGCCTGCTCGGCCGCCCCATGAGCTTCCGCGTGATCGACGGCCGCGCGCTCGAGATCACATTTCGCGACGTCGCCGGGATCGCGGAAGCGGAGGCGCAGGGGGTGAAACGCGTGCTGGGAGCGGACAGCACGTACAGCGTGTCGCCGCAGACGGCGGAGCAGGTGACGGTGAGGTTTGTGGTACCGCTCTAGGAGACGGTAGGAGATGGTAGGAGACGGTAGGAGGGCACCCCTACACCCCTACCGTCTTCTACCGTCCCCTGCCGTCTCCTACCAACCGCAGGATCGGCAGCTCCGGCGGATTCCCGAACCGCAGCGGCATCGCCGAGGATCCCACTCCCGCGGAAACGTAGATCCAGCATTCTCCGACGCGATGCAGGCCGTGCATGTACCGTTTGCCGAACTGTGACGGCACCGTCAGCGGGCCGATGATCGGCCAGTGCACCTGGCCGTTGTGGGTGTGCCCCGAGAGCATGAGATCGACGCGCACGTCAGGCGGCAGGTACTCGATGAGGTCGGGGTTGTGGGAGATGAGGACGCGCGGGACATCAGGGGGCACGTCCCGCAGCGCGTCGCGCGGGCGAACGGCGCCATGGGTGAAGTCGTCGACGCCGCCGATGGCAAGCGCGGCGGCGCCGCGCCGAATCAGCCGATGGCGGTTGTGCATGATGTCCGCTCCGGCACCGCGAATCACCGCAGCCACGGCTTCGGCCCCCACCCAATGATCGTGGTTGCCGAGCACCGCCATGGTCCCGTCGGGCGCGGTGTACCGCGTCAGGACCCGTTGCAGGTCGTGCAGATCGCTCTTCGCGTGGCTGACGAAGTCACCGCCGAGGACGACGAGGTCGGGCTTCAGCTGGGCGACGCGCTCGGCCACGCGCTCGAGCCACCACGCGGGCACGACCGGGCCGCGATGCATATCGGTCACGAGCGCGATGCGATAATCGGCGAACGCCTGTGGCAGCCCACGAATCGCGACCTCGATCTCCGGTGTAACGAGCTCGGCACGCTCCCAGTGCGCCAGCCAGGCCGCCAGGCGCTCGAGCACCCAGCCGATCGGGACTTTGGTCGCCAGCTCGAAGCGTGGCGGCCGAGCGACTTCACTCGGGGGTCGCCGTCGAGGGTGCCACAGCGGACCAATCATCGCGGCGCGCCGTTGTCGAGCACTCGCGTCTCGCCGAACGCCAGCTGCCAGTAACGCTCCTCGGGCAGTCCTGCGGCGCGCCATGCAGTTCGTGCGCGCTGCGGCGGCTCATCGAGCGGCTCGTCGGTGAGCAGAAACGTCCCCCAGTGCATCGGCACGAAGCGCGGCACCCCGAGGTCGCGCGCCGCCTGCACCGCCTCTTCGGGATCCATGTGCACCGGGCGCATGAACCAGCGGGGGTCGTATGCACCGATGGGAATCAGCGCGACATCGAATGGCCCGAAACGCTCGGCGATCTTGGCGAACTCGGGGTGGTATCCGCTGTCTCCAGCGAAGAAGAGGCGCCGTCCCGCAGCGGCGACGCTCCACCCACACCACAACGTGCCGTTGCGGCCCCACGGCGTACGGCCGCTGAAGTGTTGCGCGGGAGTGCAGCCGAAGGTCAATGCGTCGATCGTCGTTTCCTGCCACCACTCGAGCTCCGTGACCTCAAGGACGCCGCGGTGCTTGAGGAAGGGCTTCAACCCTCGCGGCACGATCCAGCGCGCGCCGGGGTTGGTGGCCTCGATGCGGCATACGGTGCGGTCGTCGAGATGATCGTAGTGGTCGTGCGATTGCAGCACGACGTCGATCGGCGGGAGCGCCCGAAACGGGACCGCCGGCTCGACCAGGCGGCGGGGACCGATGCCGGGAACGGGCGAGGGATGCCGGCTCCACATCGGGTCGGTAAGGACATTCACCCCGCCGATCTGGATCAGGAACGTCGCGTGACCGACCCAGGTGATGGTGACGCTATCAGCGGCGGCACGGGGAACGGCGAACTGGGGCACGGCGCGCGCCAGCGTCGCGGGGTCGACCTCGGGTGCGCGCGGCCGGCGCCAGCGCTCGATGCGCCAGCGCAGGAAGTCTGTAAAGCGCACGTTCAGTGCGCCGTCCGGCCAGGGATTGGAATACCGCACGCGAAGCGCCCTCCGAGGCGGGAAAGCTACCTCGGAGGGCGTCGCTCAGGCGGTCACGGAACCGTGATCGTCGCGTCCTTGAACTTGCTCTGACTCGCGGCCCGGATATGCGTCGAACCGGAAATGTTTGCGTGAATCCAAGCCGTATTGCCCGAAGCCCAGATGATCGTCGCGACGCCCGACGAATCCGTCAGGAACCAGGAGATCTGCGGCGTCGTCAGCACCGTGCCCGCGGAATCGCGCAGCGTAGCGGTGAAGTAATTGCTGTCACCCTTGGCGATCGTCATGTTCGCCGGGGTCAGCTCGATACTGGCGACGGGGTTGGACGGCGGCGTATTACTGACTTGAATCTCCACCGAGTCCTTGAGCGCCCCGCTCGCGGCGACGATCCACGTGCTGCCCACGCCCGTTCCGAGCACTTTGACGAGGGACAGCGAGTCCGTGACGCTGCCGGAGTCGAGCAACACGGCGGCGATCAGAGTATTACGGCTCGTCCAGGTGACCTGAGGATTCGGCACTGGGACGCCGTTCGAGTCGCCGACGGCGGCCGCAAGGGTGATATTGCCGCCGAATCCTACGGTCGAAGGTCCGCTGATGTGAATGAATGAGCCGACGCCGGCGCGCGGCAAGGACAGGTCCACCGTGGTGGTCTGGCCAATGGCGACATGCACGTTCGGCGTCACCGCCGCCACCAGACCCGGCAGGTCGGGCTGCTCGGCCTGTACGATCCACGTGCCGGAATCGATGAAGCTCACCCGGTAATGGCCCTGGGCATCGCTCCGGCCGGTCGCAACGAGGTACCAGGTGCCCGAGAAACGGCTCGGGTCGCCGCCGAAAACCGAGACGTTGGCGTTGATGATCGGCGTGGGATTCCCCTCGATGTCCGGACCCGTCACTATCCCCGCAATCGACCCGGTCGCGGCGCTGTTGACCGCGCGCAATGTCGGCAACATCACGAAGTCGTGATTGCCGGTGAAATTGTAGAGGAAGCTCCGTCCCACGTCGAAATCGATGACGATCTCGGCGCCGGTGGCGGCAACCGCCACAGGGGGGTCGACCAAGGCGTTCAGCACAACGTTGCCGGTGTGGGGGTAGGGCCAGACGACGGTGGCATTCGATCCGTCGGCGTACTTGATCGAGGACTGGTCGACGTCGATCGTCATGCGAATGGCCGCGTACTTGCCTGCGTCGATCGTGCCCTGGCCGACGAACGCCGTGGACCCCTGCTGCAGCGTCAGCAGGTCGAAGGACTTGTTGGGCGTCGCGATCGTCACCCAGCTCCCGCCGAGGTTGGTTGTGTCGAGACAAGCGCAGGCCTCGATCTTCGTCACGTAGATATTGACACTCCCCACCGTGTCAAAGGGGAATGGGTCATCGGTAATGAACACCTTGGTCGGGGCGATCGCCGCGGGATGCAGCGCGTCATCGCTATAGCAGGCGACGCCGACCACTCCGGCCAGAACCAGGACAACGGCAAACAGGCGCTTCATGCAGGGCTCCAGATGGTCAAAGGGTCCGAAGCCCGATACCTCGACTCCCGTCGCCGGCGTCACATCAGCGCGAAATGTGACCCCCCGGGGGACGAGTTGGGTATATCCAGCGGTGAGTGGTGACGCCGAGTTCGTGCGACGAGTGCGCGCCGGCGACCAGGCCGCGTACGCGATCCTGGTGGCGCGCTATCGCGCGCGCCTCGGCCGCTACGCCGTCCATATGCTCGGCGACCACGATGACGCCGAGGAGGCGCTGCAGGATGCGTTCGTACGCGCCTATCGCTCGATCGCACGCTGCAAGGACGATGCGCGATTCGGTGCCTGGCTGTTCGGCATCCTCGTCAATCGCTGCCGCACCGCGGGACGTCGCGCCGCGCGCCGCCAGCGGATGTTCGTCCGGGATGACGCGTCGCTGGCCCGCGCGGCAGCCGCCGAGCAGCCCGAAGCGCACGATTGGGACGTCACGGTGCGGCGCGCGCTCGATCGGATCGCACCGGCGCTGCGGGAGGCGTTTCTGTTGAAGCACGTCGAAGAGTTGGAGTACGAAGGGATGGCACAGCTGACGGGGGCGAAGGTTTCGGCGCTCAAGATGCGGGTTCTGCGCGCGCGCGAGCAGCTGCGCGCCCTGCTGAGCGAGGTGGAACGTGTTTGAGCATGACGACGACGCCCTGAGCCGCATGATCGACCGGCTGCGCGAGCCGGTCGAGATGGACCCGCGTCTCGACGCCCGCGTGATGGCGCGCGTCGCCGCGCCGGGATTCGGCGTGCGCGCCGCCCGCGTCTGGGAGTGGCTGCGCCGCCCGCGCGCTGTCGCCCTCTCGCCGCTGGCCGGCTTGGGGCTCGCCGCGGCAGCCGCCGTGCTGATCTTGGCGTGGCCGGCGCGCGGTCCACAGACCGCAGCGCCCCTGGCGGCGGATGTGACGCCGGTGCAGTTCGTGGTCGTGGCGGCCGGCGCCGAGTCGGTGTCGCTGGTCGGAGACTTCAATGACTGGGACGCGCGCCTGACGCCGATGCGCGCCGAGCGCGATGGCCGGCTCTGGACGGTCACCATTCCCCTGCCGCCGGGCCGGCACCGTTATGCCTTTCTCGTCAACGGGGCGCGCTGGCTGGCCGATCCTTCGGCGCCGCGAGCGCCGGATGATTTCGGGACGCCGAGCTCCGTCGTCACCGTGGGAGGCTGACGCATGACAACGGTGCACCGTGTGTCGACACTCGCGCTCGCCGCCACGTTGCTCGGGAGCGGCGCCGCCCGCGCCCAGGATCCGCGTCTCCTGCATCGACTCGACAGCACGACTCTTGCCGCGGTCGGCGCGCTGATGGATTCGGCGCGCACGGCGGGGCTCCCCGTCGAGCCGCTGGTGCAGCGGGCGCTCGAGGGAGCCGCGAAGCACGCCGAGCCCGACCGGATCGTCGCGGCGGTGCGGCGGCTCGCTGGAGAGCTCGGCGTTGCGCGCGAAGCGCTGGGACGTGAGTCCTCTCCCGCCGAGCTCGACGCCGGCGCCAGCGCGTTGCGCGCCGGGGTCCGCGTCGAAGACCTGACGCTGCTCCGGCAGCGGCGCATCCATTCACTCACCGTCGCCCTCGCGGCGCTGACCGATCTCGTCGTCGGCGGTGTGCCTCCCGACTCCGCCGCGGCGGCAGTGCTGGCGCTGGCGGCTCGCGCTCGCGACGATCAGATCGCCGATTTCCGGCGGGCCGTGGAGCGCGACATCGCACTCGGGGCGACGCCCGCGGCTGCGGCCGCGGTTCGCGTCGATGCCACGCTGCGCGATGTCACCAACAGCGCAGCAAATCCGAGCACTCCACACAAACCGTGATCGTGTGATGATCCGCCCGTGAGCCCCGGGCGCCCCGCGTGGGCGGTCACGGCCGTCGTGGCCTGCTCCTCCGCCGCCACACCGAGGCTCGTCGCCCAAATCAAAGCGGCCGTCGATCTCGGCGTTTCCAACGTTCATTACGACGGCTTTCTCCCCAGCACCGCCGCCGCCGTGTCGCCGTCGTTCCGGTGGGCCGGCCCGCGTACGCTGGTCCTGGCCAACGGCTCATACCTCCGGTTCGCCAGCGGCAATCGCAGCCTCCAGGCCAACATGGCCGGGTCATTCTTCAGCGCCCCGCTGGGTCACTGGACGGGAGAGTTGTCCGCTCTCGCCGGTGCGAGCCAGTACCGCGATTTCAGCGGTTTCTCACACGCGCTCCTGACTGGGCGCGTGCACCTGGACGGGCCTGCCACCGGCGCGTGGATCGGCGGCACCGGCGGCACCACGTCCTTCGTGAACGCGCAGCGTCCCGTCGCCTCGCTGCTCGCGGGCCTGTGGAGGAGACAGTTCACGGCTACCTGGATGGTCAACGCGAGCTATACGAGGGTCGGGGACAGTGCCTATACGGATGTCGAAGGGGCGATGCGCGCCGTGCGCGGCCACTTCACGTTCGACGGCTCGCTCGGCGCGCGGGCGTGGAGCCGGGGCGGCGGGCACGGAGTGTACGGAGAGGCCAGCGGGAGCTACGCCGTGGGTCCGTGGATCTCGCTGGTGCTGGCGGGTGGGCGGTACCCGACCGATCCGACGCGCGGCAGCGTCGCCGGACGGTACGTGACGCTGTCGCTGCGACTGACCACCCTGCCGGGCCGCGCCTCAACGCCGCCGCTCACGCTGCCGCGGCCGGCGATCCATCACTCTGCTCCGGAATCTGAAGATCCTCCTGCGGTGAGCGCCGAGCTGCAAGACGACGTCGGATTCGTGATCCATGCCGCGGCACGGACGGTGGAGATCGAAGGGGACTTTACCGACTGGCAGCCGCTCCCGCTCTCGCAGCGCGACCTCGCGGCATGGACGCTACCGATGGCGCTCGTGGCAGGCACTTACCGCTTCAACATCCGCATCGACGGCGGCGAGTGGTTCGTCCCCGCCGGCGTCACCCGGGTGCCGGATGAGTTTGGACCTGGGATGGTTGGATTACTAACAGTGCCTTGAGAAGAAGTTGTGTAGGATGGTGAACGTTGGTGGAGGTTGGTGGAGGTAAGACTTGCGCCATCCTGCACATCCTCCAAATCCTCCACCATCTTCCACGAACCTCCACCATCTTCCGGCCTCACCGTCTCCCGTTCGCGAGTCGCCTAGCCTCCGGTCTCCGCCGCAACGCCTGCATCGCCACCACCCCGAGAATCGGTCCTGGAGCGAGAGCGGTCATACTCCAGCGCCAGCCGATTCTGTCCGCCAGGAGCGGTAGCAGCGAAATCGTCACGGTCGTCAGCAGGAAGCCGAGGCTCGTCTGCAGGGTCAACGCGGTGCCGACGTACTCCTTCGGCGCCAGCTCGCTGACGGCGGTCGAGAACTGCGCCGAATCGGCGACGACGGAAATGCCCCACACGATGAGCAGCGGAACAAGCCCCGTGAGCGGCCGGCCGAAGAACCACCCTGCGACGAGACAGCAGACCGCCGAGACCGCCATGGCGAGGCTGGTGATCGTCGTCCGCCCGAAGCGATCGGCGTACTTCCCGCCGAGCCAGCACCCGACCGCTCCACTGCCGACGACGCTGAAGGTGATGAGCGCGGCGCGCGTGCGGACATCGGCGCTGCTTTGCATGCCGGCGAACCGCGCCGTTTCGCTCGCGGTCACGAACGCCGCCATCCACGTCCACATCGCGTACAACTCCCACATGTGACCGAGGTAGCCGAGGTTGGTGAACAACACGGCGCGGTCGCGCAGGATGCGCGGCGTCGCCGACCACGAGAACGGCGGCGACGGCGCGGCGTACGGTCCGTCGTTCGGGACGAGGCGCACGAGCATCGCGCCGGCGAACGCCGATGCCGCGGCGACGAGGAGTACGGCGCGCCAGTGACCCGGGGGCACGAGCCAGCGCACGAGGTGCGGCGCGGCCGACCCCAGCGTCAGCGCGCCGACCAGGAGCCCGATCGCCCAGCCGCGCGCGTCCCGGAACCACCCTGCCGCGATTTTCATTCCGGGTGGGTAGACGCATGCCAGCGCGGCGCCCGTGATGAAGCGGAAGCTGATGCCGACGGCGCCGCTGGGAGAAAACGCCACAGCGACGGTCGCGAGCGCGGCCAGGATCGCCGATGCAGACACCAGCCGCCGCGCCGACCACATATCCGACAGCGTCAGGATCGCGGACACCAGTGCGCCGGCGACGAAGCCGAGCTGGACCGACACTGTGAGCCCGGCGGTACCCGCGGCGCCAAGCTGCCACCGAGTGGCGAGCGCGGGCGCGACGGCCGAGGCGCTGAACCAGGGCGCCATGGCGAGCAGCTCTGCCAGGGCCAGCACCGCCAGCACGCCGCGGGCGGTCAGAGTCCGGTGGGGTGGTCGAGAAAGACCCAGGGGATGGCGAATGTCGCGCTCAGATGCTCTGCCAGCGCACGCACCCCGAACGTCTCGGTCGCATAGTGACCGCCGTAGAAGACGTTGAGGCGCAGCTCTTCGGCGTCGAAGTAGGTGTGGTGATTGCCTTCACCGGTGATGTAGGTGTCGAGACCAGCCGTCCTGGCCTCGGGCATCAAGGAAGCGGCTGCCCCCGTCACGATGCCGATCCGTTGCGATTTCTCTGGTCCGAACAGCAGGCGTTTGGGTGACGCGCCGAGCACTTCGGCGAGGCGATCTCCCAGGGCGTCGCGCGAGATGTCGAGCTCGCCGCGCACGCCGATCGGTTGCCCGTGCCACATCCCGAACGGCTCCGTGTCGGCAATCCCCAGCCGCCGCCCCAGGACCGCCGCGTTCCCGAGCTCGGCATGACAATCGAGAGGAAGATGGACGCTGTACAGCGCGACGCCGTGCCGCACGAGCTCTGAGAATCGCTCGAGGTAGGAGTCGCCTGGTCCCTTCCGGCTCCAGGAAAGTCCGTGATGCACGATCAGGAAATCGGCGGCCTCGGCGATGGCGTGCCTGACAGTCGCAGCGGTGAGATCGACGGCGGCGGCGATGCGGGATACGGTCCCCGCATTGGCGACCTGGAGGCCATTCTGAGCCTCAGGATAATCCTGAATGGCCCGCACGTTGAGAAGATCGTCGCTATAGCGGACGATGTCGCCGAGCAGCATGGAGTTAGGTGGTGGAAGCAGTAATCGGACGCTGGACAGTATTAAAACAATATCATGACATCATAGAGACATCAGTAGTGTGTGTAGACTGACGACTAGGACCCCATCCATTGTCTCCGCAAGTACTTAGCAAATCCACATTCCGCGTAGACAAGCTGTGGACAAACTCTCCCTTCTTCACCTCGCAGCCGCGCCCTCGGCAACTCCCTCGCTCATGCGCAAGACACCGTTGATCTCGCCCCCTTCCTGCACCAGGAGCCGGCGCGTGGAGATGTCGCCGTGCACCAGGCTGGTCGTCTGCAGCTCGACGCGCTCGGAGGCCTGAATGCTGCCCCGCACTTCGCCGCCGATGATCGCCTCGCGGGTGACGACGTCGCCCTCGACGAGCCCGCCCTTGGCGACAAGCACCTGGCGTCCCGCCTGCACCGTCCCGACGACCGTTCCTTCGATCTTCACCACGCCTTCGGCGGAGATGTCCCCCACCACCCGCATCCCCGACCCGATGATCGACAGCCCCGCCTCGGCGGCGGAGAGTCCTGATTTCTCGGTGAACATCGCCATCTTCAGTTCCCCTGTTTGACGAGCGTGAGCGGGTCGAGCGACAGGCCCTGACGCCGGATTTCGAAATGCAGATGCGGCGCGGTGGAACGTCCCGAGTTGCCGGTCAGGGCGATCACGACGCCCGCGCTGACGGTGTCATTCTCATGCACCAGAACGCGCGAAGCATGACCGTACATGGTTTCATATCCGTCGGGATGGCGCAAGAGGACGAACATCCCATAGTCGGCATCGGCCCCGGTAGCCGCCACCGTTCCGCCGCCCGATGCCCGGATCGGCGTCCCGATCGGGGCCGCGATATCGATCCCCGGGTGGGCTTCGCCCTGCGCGTCCCCCTCCCCTACTCTGCCGCGGGTCACGAAGCCGTCGAGATCTCCCAGGGGCGAGTGCTTCGGCAGGGAAGGACCCACCTCATAGCGCTGGATTCCGGCTGGAGCGGCCCGCACCGGGACCGCATGCATCAGCAGCACCGCCGTCGCGCCGGTTCCGGTGTCGCGCGGCGCCCGGCCGCCGAGCAGCTGGCGCAGCGACTGATAGTTCGCCTCGGCGCGATTGAGCGCGGCGGCGAGCTGCTGCACGCGACCGTTCTCTTCCCGCAGCCGGGCGACCTCGCGATCGAGCTGGTGCGCGCGCGCCGCGGCCCGGAAAATCGGACCGGCGAAGGCGAAGAACCCCACGATCGCCAGTGCGGTTGCGAGCGCACCCCATTTCGCCACCGAGAATGCCCACATTGGCAGCCGGTACTGTTTCGAGGCGAGGTCGCCGTCTTTGTGGACGACGATGGTGACGCCACGCGGCTTCGCCTTCATCCGTCGAACGGGCTTCCGAGAATCAACTCGAGGATCCGCGCCAGGTCGTCGTTCGAGTAGAACGCGACGTGCAGCTGGCCCTTGCCCTTGGCACGCAGCGTGACGCGCACGTCGGTGCCGAGCCGCCGGCGCAGCGCGTCTTCGACGCGGCGCACCTCGGGCGCCGGGGCGAGTCCACGCTTGAGGCGTGGCCGGCGCTCCGGCGCGCGCCCGCCACGCACGCGGTCTTCGACGTCGCGCACCGACAGGCCCTGCGCCGTCGCCTCGCGTGCCAGCGCCGTCACGGTGCGGGGGTCGTCGAGCGCGAGCAGCGCGCGCGCGTGGCCGACACTGAGATGACCGTCGTGCAGCATCTGCAGCACGGCGTCGGGGAGCTTGAGCAGCCGCAGGGCATTGGCCACCGTCGAGCGATCGCGACCCACGGCGATGGCGACGTCCTGCTGGGTCAGCTCGAATTCGGCAATGAGACGCTCGTAGCCGCGAGCTTCGTCCACCGGCGAGAGGTCGTCCCTTTGCAGATTTTCGATCAGAGCGAGCGTCAGCACGGTGCGGTCGTCGACGTCGCGCCGCACCGCGGGGATCTTCTCCCAGCCGAGCGCCTGGCAGGCCCGCAGCCGGCGCTCGCCGGCGATCAGCTCGAAGCCCGATCCCCCGGGGGC
>DATFSB010000392.1:0-5280 GCA_035262825.1 Gemmatimonadales bacterium
TCGACGTCGACGGCTCCCCACGCACCGGTGAGGAAGATACTCCGCACGCACACCGTATAGGTCACGGTGTTCATCCCTGGCTGTTGCACGTAGACCGTCCCATCGCCCTCAGCTCGCAGCGTGGCCTCGAGCGAGCTCCGCTCGCTCAAGATGTTGAAAGCGCCAGGCCGGGAGCGGAGCAGCTCCCACAGCCTGCGTGACAGCTTCAGCATCGGGCCGTCGGCGCCATCGGCGGTCCCACCCGCGGGCTCACTGTAAGCGAGAGCGTCCGCTGTGCGAGTGGCCGCCAGGATCGCCGTTTGCGGCGGAATGAGTGCTTTGTCCGCGAGGAAGATGCCGGCGTGGCAGGCATCGAGAAACAGGAACTTCTTGCCGCGGATCGAGCCGATCACGTCGAACAAGACACGCGGCGTCAGGATCTCGCTCTCGTTGATGACCAGGCCTTGGGTGGTGCCATGACCGCCGAACTGAAAGAAGGTGTGCGCGCCGGCGCCGGCGGCATAGGCTCGTTGGCGCAGCGTTTCGATAATGGTAGAGAGAGGAACCCCGGTGGCGTCGGCGCCCAGCACCACATTCTCGTAGCCCCGGCGACGCAGCTCCCGCGCGATGCGACCGACGCTCGCCTGCAACACGCGCCGCTCCGGATCGTTGCGAGCGCATCCAGCGACCCCGAGGTACCAGGAAGGCTGGAGCGCGGACTCGAAGCCCGCCCGAAGCCTGCGCGTGGCGGGATCGGTGAATATCGCGGTGGTGTCACCCACCATGAACTGATCTGATGCTAGGCCGATGTGATCACCGACGGCGAGGGGGTAGTGGATCCCCGGTCTCAGGCGCACACCGTTCCTGAAGGTGCCGTTGAGACTGTTCAAGTCCTGAAGAGTGTAGGTCTCGCCCTCGCGCCGGATGCCGACGTGGTTGCGGGACATGTAGGGCGAGCCGGCGATGTTGATGACGAGCTCGAGCTCGACGAAATCGGAGGGCTGTGGCCGGTTGGTGTACCAGGTGCGGGCGTCCCGCCCCACACCCGTGTCGCGGCCGATCTGCGCGTTCTGCTCGACGGTGATGAGTTGCCCGCTGTTGTGTCCGAGGATCAGTCGCTCCATGCACCGCAATCTTGCATACGAGCCCGGCGGTGCGCTGTGACTGCGCACTCGCGCCCTCAGTCAGCGGCGACCCGCCGCGGAGTGATCTCGCTCACCGGGCCGTGTCCGCGCTCCGGTTGGCGGTTTTCCCACCGGACCCTTTTTTCGTGACGCGGGTTGTAGAACCTGTTCGTCGACCGGTCAGTCGTTTCTCCAGCAGGTCGCGCGAACCCGGCGCCGCTTGGTCCCGCGCCGGTGGCTCGTTTGACAGCGACGCAGCGGGAGACTCTCGACTCTGGTCGGGGCCCATGTTGCGGTCATCACTGAGGGGGGAAGAGGATCATGAACACCGTCGCCAGCACCGTGCTGGCCGCGTTGGTTCTGGGAGCGGGCGTCAGTGCCGCCCAGACCCCCACGCCGGTCGACAGCACGAAGAAGGTCATGCAGCAGAGCATGCAGACGCCGACGCAGACGCCGTCGTATCGTCGGACTGTTCCGGACTCGCTCGTCGCGCAGGCGAAGATCACCGAAGATTCCGCGCGGTCGTTAGCGCTGTCCAAGGTGCCGAACGGCGTCATCCAGACCCTCACTCTGGAGCGGCGTCGTGGCAAGCTGGTTTGGTCCTTCGCCATCCGTGATCCGGCCAAATCAGGTAACACCCAGGTGCTCATCGATGCGCTGGATGGCAGCATCATGAGCGGCAATCAGAAGTCATCCTCGTAGTTTTTCCCGCAGTAGTGTTCCCTCCCGTGGCGGTCGGTCGACGCAAGTCGTCCGGCCGCCCGCGATGTTTTGTGCTGAGTGAAGCGCGCAACGCGCGCGCAAGGGAGGATCTGCTTCTCGCGAAGGCTCTGCTTTTGACGTAGCAGAAGGATCTGCCTTCTCCCATCGACAGTCGATGGGGCTTGACAGGCGCCGCGGCCGCCGCACATTACCCATCGACTATCGATGGGTCGGAGTACGTGAAACCTCAGCCGGACCTGCTGCCTGGGACGCTCGACCTGCTCGTCTTGCGCACCCTCGCGCGCAGCCCGCTTCATGGATACGGCATCGCCCAGCGCGTGCAGGAGCTGTCGCAGGGCGTGCTCCACGTGGGCGAAAGCTCGCTCTATCCCGCACTGCAGCGCCTGTTGCTGGACGGCCACGTGTCAGCCGAGTGGGGCGCGTCCGAAAACAACCGCCGCGCCCGCTACTACACCCTCACCGCTTCGGGCCGCAGGCACCTGGCCGCGGAGCGCCGCGAGTTCGAGCGCATCGCCGGGGCGATTCGACTCGTGCTGGCCAACGCGTAGCAGCGGGTATGCCCATCCTTCGGCGCCTCGTGCACTGGTGGCGGTTCCGCGCCCACAGCGCGGAGCTGGAGGAAGAGCTGGCGTTCCACCGCGACGCCCTCGAGCGGGACCTGATCGCCGGCGGCACGAGCCCTGAGGAGGCACGCGTGGCGGCGCGCCGGGCCATGGGCAATGAGACGCTGATGCGGGAAGCGTCGCGCGCGGTCTGGCTGTGGCCCTGGCTCGAAGGGCTCCTGCAGGATGCCAGGACGACGATCCGAGGACTGCGGCGCACACCCGCGTTCAGCGCCGGGGTCATGCTCACCTTCGCCCTCGGCCTGGGTGCGAACGCGGCGATGTTCTCGTTCCTCGACCGGCAGATGTTCCGGCCGCCCGCGCTGCTGCGCGATCCGTCGTCCGTCAACCGCGTCTACCTGTACCGGGTACGCGACGGCGTGGAGAGTGAAGGGAGCGGCCGCTACGCGCGCCATGCTGATCTGGTGCGCTGGACGTCGTCGTTCTCTGACATCGCGGCCTTCGCCACCGACGAGATGGCCGTGGGCGTGGGGCAGGATGCCCGCGTGCGCCGCGTCGGCGTCGTCAGCGCCAGCTTCTTCACCTTCTTCGATGCGCCCCCGGCGGCCGGCCGCTATTTCACGGCGGCCGAGGATGCGGCGCCGATCGGTGCACCGGTCGCCGTCCTGAGCTACGCCACTTGGCAGACCCAATACGGTGGGCGGCCCGAAGCGATCGGCTCGATGCTGCAGATCGGCGCCGTCGTCTACACGATCATCGGCGTCACGCCCCGGGAGTTCGTCGGGCTGTGGCCGCTCCAGCCGCCGGTGGCGTTTGTGCCGATCGCCAGCTACGCCGCGAGCGAAGGTCCGTCGGACTGGCCAACGACCTATGGCTGGGCTTTCGGGATGGAGACCATGGTGCGGCGCCGGCCGGGCGTCAGCGAGGCGGCCGCGAGCGCCGACCTGACACGCGCCTTAGAGCGGAGCTTCCGGGCGGAGGGGACCTTTCGAGACGACACACGCACCGTGGATCAGCGCATCGCCGATCTGCGGCCACGCGGTCTCGCGGGACCGATTCTGCTCGAGCGCGGCCCCGAGCGGTCGAGCGTCGCCAAAGTCGCCACCTGGCTGGGCGGCGTGACGCTGATCGTGCTGCTCATCGCCTGCGCCAACATCGCCAGCCTGCTCCTGGCACGAGGCCTGGCGCGGCGGCGCGAGATCGCGCTGCGCATCGCGCTGGGCGTGAGCAGGCTGCGACTGATATCCCAGCTGGTCACGGAAAGCCTGCTGCTCGCGGTGAGCGGGGGTCTCGTGGGTCTCATCGTGGCACGCTGGCTGAGCACGCTCTTGAGCGCATCGTTCCTGCCGGGGACGGAGCGGGCCGCAGTGACCGATCCGCGGACGCTGGCGTTCATCGCGGCCGTGACGGTCGCTGTCGGGGTGGGCACCAGCCTCTTCCCGGTGCTGCAAACGCGGCGCCTCACGCTCACCGAGGACCTTGCATCGGGCGGCCGCAGCGCCACCGCCCGGCGCTCGCGCACCCGTGCGGCACTGCTGGTGCTGCAGGGGGCGCTTTCGCTGGTGCTGCTGGTGGGCGCGGGGCTGTTCGTCAGCAGTCTGCGCCACCTGCGCGCGGTGCGCCTGGGCTACGATGCGGACTCGGTGTTGATCGTCGGCCTCGCGATGCGTGATGTGCGGATCGACAGCGCGCACACCGTAGCGTTGCGGCACCGGCTGCTCGACGCCGCGCGCACGCTGCCCGGTGTGGATCATGCCAGCCTCGAGTTCTCCGAGCCATTTCACGGCATGACCAGCTGGCCGGTCTACGTGGAGGGCATCGACTCGACCCAGAAGCTCGGCATCTTCGAGCTGAATGGCGTCTCGCCGGATTACTTCGCGACCATGGGCACCCGTTTGCTGCGCGGCCGCGGCATCGAAGCCACCGACGTGGCCGGCGCGCCGCGTGTCATGGTGGTGGGCGCCGCCATGGCGGCGGTGCTGTGGCCGGGCCGAGATCCGCTGGGTCAGTGTGTGCGCATGTGGATCGACCGAGCGCACTGCACCTATGTCGTCGGCGTGGCAGAAGACATCCACTCGCAGAGTCTCGGTCCCGAGACGCGCGACTTCTACTATTACTTGTCCGCGGAGCAGCTGCGGCCCGAGGAAGGCGGGCTGTTCGTTCGGGCGCGGGGCGATGCCCGGCAGCTCGTCGAGCCGTTGCGGCGGCGGCTGCAGGCGGAGATGCCGGGCTCTTCGTATGTGACCGTGACGCGCCTGGCGGCGAATATCGAGGACGTCATGCGCCCCTGGGTGATGGGCGCGACCGTGTTCACCGCGTTCGGCTTCCTGGCGCTCGTCCTGGCGGCGATCGGCCTGTACAGCGCCATCGCCTACCAGGTCGCCCAGCGGCTGCCCGAGCTGGCAGTGCGCATGGCGCTCGGCGCCGCGGTGCGCGATGTGGTGCGGCTGGTGGCGGGGCAGGGCATCCGGCTGGCGCTGTATGGCGTGGCCGCGGGCGGTGCCGTCGCCCTGCTGCTGGGGCGCTGGGTGGCGCCGCTCTTGTTCAAGCAGTCGCCCTACGATCCCGTGGTATTCGGGGCGGTGATCGGGGTGTTGCTGCTTGTCGCACTGGTCGCGAGCGCGATCCCCGCGTTGCGTGGCGCGCGCGTCCATCCGATCGCGCTGCTGCGCGGCGACGCGAGCTGAGCGAAGCGCGCCGCAGCCGCGCGTAGCGAAGGATCTTCTCTTCTTTCCCTTGCAAAATCAGGCCGAGCTAGTGATTTTCCTGCCCCGCGCGCCGATAGCTCAATTGGCAGAGCAACTGACTCTTAATCAGTAGGTTCCAGGTTCGATTCCTGGTCGGCGCACTGCAAAGGCGGGCGGTCAGGCGGGCGCCCGCCCGCCCGTTTA
>DATFSB010000393.1:0-4668 GCA_035262825.1 Gemmatimonadales bacterium
GCACGATATGGCGGTGGGGCTCCTGGCGGCCGGTATCGATGCCGCCAAGACCATCCTCTTCGTGCAGTCGCACGTGCGGGAGCACCCGGAGCTGAGCTGGATTCTCACCACCGTGACGCCCCTGGGCGAGCTGGAACGGCAAACTCAGTACAAGGATAAGGCCCAGCGCCAGGAAAGCGTCCAGGCGGGCATCCTGAGCTACCCGATCCTGCAGTCCGCTGACGTGCTGTTGTACCTCGCGACACTGGTGCCGGTCGGCGAAGACCAGCTGCAGCACCTCGAGCTAATGCGCGAGATCGCGCGGCGCTGGAATCACCGCTACGGCGAGTTCTTCCCGGAGCCCGAGGCGCAGCTCACCGCGACCAAACGGGTGCTCGGTCTCGACGGGCGCGCCAAGATGTCGAAGAGTCTCGGCAACACGATCGGCCTGCTCGAGTCACCCGAATCGATCTGGGAAAAGCTGCGCCCTGCCGCGACCGACCCCGCTCGCAAGACGCGCAAGGATCCGGGGAACCCGGACATCTGCAACATCTACACGATCCATCAGGGGTTCTCGCCGCCCGCGGTGCAGGCGGATGTCGCGCAGAAATGCCGCACCGCCGGCTGGGGCTGTCTCGACTGCAAGCGCGTCCTCGCGGACCACATCATAGCCGAGCTGGCGCCGATCCGCGAGCGGGCGGCGGCGTTGCAGGCCGATCCCAGTGGCGTCAGGGCGACGCTGCGCACCGGCGCCGAGCGGGCCAGGGCGATCGCGCAGCGCACGATGCGCGAGGTGCGGCGCCGCATGGGGTTTCTCTCCTCGGAGGAGGACTGATGTCGACCACCACCATGGTCCAGGTCCTCCGTCTCGAGCTGTGGCTGCAGGTCATACTGGCGACGGTGCTCGGCGGCGCCATCGGTCTGGAGCGGGAGCTCGCGGGAAAGCCGGCGGGGCTGCGCACCAACATCCTCATCTGCGTCGGGGCGACGCTCTTCACCGTGTTGTCCTACAAGGTGTCGGGTGGGCGTGGCGATCCCGCCCGGATCGCGGCGCAGATTCTGCCCGGCGTCGGATTCATCGGGGCGGGGACGATCCTGCACGCGCGGGGCTCGATCACCGGATTGACGAGCGCCGCCACGATCTGGGTGGTCGCTGCGATCGGCATGGCACTCGGCGCCGGTGCGTACACCGATGCGATCGGCACCGCGGTCTTCGTCATGCTCATTCTCGCCGGACTCGGATACGTCGAGACCTATATCGCCCGTCGCTCCACGCATAGTCACCTCCTGGTGCACGCGAAGGCCGACGTGGGCACCGTGGAGGAGCTGGAAACACTGCTGCGGCGGTCGGGGCTGACCGTGTCGCGCGTCGAATCGCGGCGCGAGAACGTCGATCTGGTCTGCGAATTCGATCTCCGCGGTCCCAAGCGGCTGCACGATCAGGCGAAGCTCGCCATGCTGCATCACCCGCTGGTCCGCACCGTTTCCACCGGAGAGTGAGCCGCCGTCTCGTCGTCGACCTGCGGGCCAAGCGACCAGTCTGGCGCGTCACGCCCGAGGTCGTCGCGGCGATCCGTGCTGCGGTCGCGGGGGATTGGGAGGTGGTCGAGGTCGCGGCACCGATCAACTCCGACGGCGATGGCAGCGGCGGATCTCCGGAGGCGGTGACGGCGGCACAAGGCGCCGAGATCTATCTCGGGTTCGGTCTGCCGCCGGCCGTGGTCGACGCGGCCCGCGACTCGCTGCGCTGGGCACACACCTGCACGGCCGGCGTCGGCTCGGTCATCGACAGGCTGCGCGGGTCGCGCATCGTCCTCACGAATTCCGCGGGCATCCACGCCGAGCCGATCGCCGACTGGGTGCTCGCCGCAATCGCTCACTTCGCCCGCTCGTTCGACGTCCTGGTGCGGGCGCAGGCAGAGCGGCGCTGGTCGCAAGATGTGTTCGGCGACCGGACGGTGCCGGTTCGCGAGCTCGCCCGGCTGCGCGTCGGCATCTTCGGCCTGGGCGGGATCGGCAGCGCCGTGGCGCGGCGGGCGCTGGCGCTCGGGATGCGGGTCTCAGGCGTCAGGTGGCATCCCGCGGCGGGCGGGCCGCCTGGCGTCGCGTGGGTCGGCGGTCCCGGGGACCTGGAACGCCTGGCTGCCGGGAGCGACGTGCTGGTCATCGCCGCGCCGCGCACCAGCAGCACCGACGGCGCCGTCGGTCGCGCGGTGCTCGAGCGGCTGCCCCCCGGGGCGACCGTCGTCAACGTCTCGCGCGGCGCCCTGCTCGACAGCGACGCGCTGCTCGACTTGCTCGACCGCCAGGCGCTGCGCGGCGCCGCCCTCGACGTCTTCGCCACCGAGCCCTTGCCGCCGGACCACCCGCTGTGGGCGCATCCGCGCGTGCTCGTGAGCCCGCACGTGAGTCCCGTCACCGATCATTTCTGGGAGCGTGAGGCGGCTCTCATTCTCGAGAATCTGGGTCGCTATCTTGCAGGGTCGCCGCTGCGCAACGTCGTGGACCTGGACGCCGGGTACTGAATGGAAAAAATCATCAAGGCTGCCGTCGACCGCGGAGCGTCGGACCTCCATATCAAGGCCGGCGACGTCTTCCGCGCCCGCATCAACGGCCGGCTCGTGCCGCTGACGAAGCAGCGGCTCACCCCCGAGCAGACCAAGGTCATCGCGAAGCAGCTCATCCCCTCCGAGGAAGACCGCGCCCGGATCGACCGCATCCGCGACTACGACTGCTCCTGGGGCATGCCGGGGATCGGGCGGTTCCGCGTGAGCATCCTGCGGCAGCGCTCGTCGTTCATGATCGTGATGCGGGTGATTCCCTTCGACGTCCCGAGCTTCGACTCACTCAAGCTGCCGGCGGTGCTGGTCCAGGTGGCGGGCGCCGAGCGCGGTATGATCCTCGTCACCGGGGTGACCGGGTCGGGCAAGACGTCGACGATGGCGGCGATGGTGAACTCCATCAATCAGACGCAGCACAAACACGTGCTCACGCTCGAGAATCCGATCGAGTTTCTCCATCGCGATGTGAACTGCTCGATCACGCAGCGCGAGATCGGCACCGACACCGACGATTTCCGTATGGGGCTGCGGTCGGCGCTGCGCCAGGATCCCGACGTCATCATGATCGGGGAGATGCGTGACAGCGAGACCATCGACACGGCCATGAAAGCGGCCGAAACGGGGCACCTCCTGATTTCCACGCTGCACACCCCCGACGCCGTCAGTACCGTCAACCGTATCGTGGCGATGTTCCCGGCCGAAGAGCAGGGCGTCGCCCGGCTGCGCCTGTCCGAAGCGCTGCAGGCCGTCGTCTCGCAGCGGCTCCTGCCGCGCGCCGACGGGAAGGGACGCGCCGCCGCGCTCGAAATCCTGATCTGTACCGGACGCGCGCGCGACATGATTCGCGACCCCGAGCATACCTCGGAGCTGCATGATTACATCAAGGAGTCGCGCGAGCAGTACGGCATGCAGACCTTCGACCAGCACCTGATGGATCTGGTCGCCGATGGGACGGTCACGTACGAGACCGCCCTCGCCGCGGCCTCCAATCCCGCCGACTTCGAGCTGCAGATGCGCACCCTGCGGCGCCTCACACAGAGCCAGATGCGCGCGATCGATCAGGAGCCGGCGAAACAGACGGGGGAGGAGGACGCCGCGTCGGAGCGGCCGGCGGGGTTCACCGACGACCTCTCCGACATGCTTCCCTCGCCGTGAGCGCCCCGCGGCCGATCGGCGGCGTGCTGGCGCCGATCGCGACGCCCTTCGAGGCGCCGAGCGGCGATCTCGACTTGAAGCACACGATCTCCAACGCCAGGCAGCTGCTCGATCAGGGGCTCGACGGTATCGTTGCGGCGGGCTCGACCGGCGAAGCGCCGCTGCTCGATGCCGACGAGCAGCGCCGCCTCGTAGCCGCGCTGCGCACCGTCATGCCGCGGGACCGGTGGCTTCTCGCCGGCACCGGCGCCGAGTCCACGCGCGCGGCGATCGCGCTGTCCCGGGCCGCGGCGGCCGAGGGCGCCGATGCCCTGCTCGTCCGGCCCCCGTCGTATTACGGCGCCGGGCATTCGGCGCAGAGCATCGCCGCCTACTTTCGTGCGGTCGCCGACGCCGCCCCCGTCCCGGTGCTGGTCTACAACATTCCCAAGTACACGCGGCTGCCGATCGCCCCGCAGCTGCTCACCGAGCTCGCGGCGCACGGCAACATCATCGGGGCCAAGGATTCGTCGGGCGACGCCCAGAACCTGGCGGCGTATCGGGCCGCCGTGCCGCAGTGGTCGCTGCTCGTCGGGTCGGGTTCGCTGCTCGTGACCGCGCTGGAGCTGCAGTGCCAGGGCGGCATCATGGCGGTGGCCTGCTTCGCCGCGTCCCTCGCGACGGCGGTTTTCGCGGCGGCCCGGGCGGCGGACTGGCCCCGGGCCCGGGAGCTGCAGGCCCGTCTTGCCGTTCTCGACAAGGAAATCGTCGGCAAACTCGGGCCCGCGGGCATCAAAGCGGCGATGGACTGCGTCGGGCTGTACGGCGGCCCGGTGCGCGCCCCGCTCGCTCCGCTCGCCGCGCCGGACCGCGACCGCATCGGGCAGCTGCTCGCGGCATGAGCGGGCACCGGGCGCTGCTCGACGCGCTCGCCCACCCGCGCCTCGCCGGTACCGCGCAACACCTCGCCGTCCGGGAGCTCCTGAAGCGCGAG
>DATFSB010000394.1:0-3729 GCA_035262825.1 Gemmatimonadales bacterium
CGCGAACGTGTCGCTGAAGCGCTGGCCGACGTCCGTCGGCGTGGCGCCCGTGCCGCAGTCGATGCGTGTCAGCGTGACGTCGGCCGGCGCTTGCGCCATCGCCGGCAGGCCGATGAGAACGGTGGCGCACAAGAGCGCGAACAGGATCGTAGCTCTCACCATGGTCTCCTCTCACAGGGGATCGAAGCGTTGTCGTTGCACTGGATGACCCTCACAGCTGCACCATGCCCATCCAGAACATGGTCTTGCCGCCCACGTCGACGTCGTACTTGCGCACGAACGTGAGCTTGCCGTCGTCGCCGATGCGCAAGACCGACAGGCCGGCCGAGACGGTCCGCACCGTCTCGCCGTCTCGCACGTCCACCGGAAGATTGTGCTGGGCCACGAGCAGGCGTCCACTCGGATCGATGTGAAACGTGCGCGGGTGGATGGCGCGGGTCTCGATGTGCTGGATCGGGGTCGGCTCGCCCGTGGACTGGTCGATCGCGTAGACCACGATGCTGTTCTCACCGCCCTTGAACACCTTCTTGCCCTGGAAATCGACCGTGTCCTGCGCGCGATTGGCCCCATACAGAAACCGGCCGTTCGGATGCACGTGGACCGTGCCCGCTGCCTGTCGCGATCGGCGGTTGGTCGGCTCGGCCAGGGTTTCCGCGCGGAAGGCGATCTCCGGATCGATCCGGCCGGCTTGCATCCTGTACGTGTACATCTTGTTCTGGGTCTCGATCGAGACGAACATCCAGGGCTTCGTCGGATGAAAATCGAGATGCCGCGGCCCGAAGTTCCGGCCTGCGTCGGGCGCGATCGACACCTCGTTGGTCAGCACCCCGTTCTTATAGTCGAAGACTTTGAGCGCGCCGGGGTCCTCGGCCTTGGTCGCCGTGCCTTCGTTGCCGCGCGTCACCAGAATGGCCAGCCGGTTGTCCGGTGTGACGCGCACCTGGTGCGCGAAGATGCCGGCGTCGATCGGGCCCGGCTGCTTCACTTCCTCGCCGGGCGTGAAGTCGGGGTTGATCCGATACACGCGTAAGGCGCTCGGATTGTTGAACGCGACCAGGATGTTCTCCGAGGGGATGTCTGTAGTCATGTGGATCGGCCGCGTCGGCAGCCGGATCGCCTCACCGTGCTTGCTGAGCGCGCCGCTGCCGGGGTCGATATGAAACGCGGTGACATGATGCTCGGTTCCCGCCGGTCCGTAACCGGACGCGCTGCTGCTGGTCGCCACGTACAGATATCGCCGCGAGACGTGCGGCCAGGCGTACTGCACGCCCGCGGGCAGGGTGACGGTGGCGCGCCGGGTCAGCGCGGCGCCCGCGACGTCGACGTCGTAATGCGTGAGATCGGCGCCGACGTTGGCATAGAGCGCGACCTTGCGCGTCTCGGGCTGGGCACGTGCGACTCGCGGTGCGCTCATGCTACCCACCACCAGTGACAGGAATGTTCTCCGGCTGACCATGGGCTCATCTCCGATGGTTCATCACGGCGTGCTCACGCTTCGATCCCATCGCTGGGCTCTATTCAGGGACGGTCGTTGGATTCTTCTGGTCCGCGACCATGAACACGAGAATCTTCAGGCGCTGGTCGGCGCTCGCGTTACGTGACGTCGAGTGAACTGCCCCCGGAGGTTCGTAGAACGCGTCTCCGGCCTTGAGAAGACGCGGCGCCTGGCGGTCGATCGCGAACTCGTATGTCCCCTCCATCACGTATCCGAACGTGTGGTGACCGGGGTGGCGATGCGGAGCACTGGCGGCCGACGGCGCGCGCTCGATCAGGATCATGCGGACTTCTCGGCCCGGGAGATCCGCGAGCGGTTGAGAGACGATCTGCTGAACGCCTGGTGCTGCGGGCTGCGCGGCCGAGGGCGTGACCAGAGCGGCACCCTGCCACGTTACCAGGGCCGATAGCCCCGCTGCCGCTCCCGCCACCAGCACGTGGGATGCGAGGGATCTTCTGATCGCGTCGAGCATCGATAGTTCCTCCGGCCGTTCCCGTTCACGCTCACGCACCGTCAGCGCTCTTGCGAACGTTGTAGAGTGTCGCCGGGCCCTCTCCCGGGTGACAAAGGCCCCAAACAGTCGACTCAGCACCCGCTGCGCGGTGGCCGGACTTTAGCGCGGGTGGCCGGGAAGGGTCAACGGTGGGCAACGCCACCGAGGGTTGCTATTGTCGAGACCTGATCGAGCGGTCGCCCGGCTCAGAGAAGGGGAGGCGTGATGCGCATCGTGGATGCTCAGATCCATCTCTGGGGCAGCGGCTTGCCCAGCAACATGGCCCATCGCCAGGTCACCTCCTTCGCCACCGAGGAGGCCGTGGGTCTGATGGACCAGGGCGGGGTCGACGCCGCCGTGATCCACCCGCCGGGCTGGGACCCCAACTCGACCGAGATGGCCTTCAGAGCCGTGCGCGACTTTCCCGGCCGCTTCGCGATCCTCGGCTCCTTCCCGCTGAACCAGCCGGACAAGCGCGGCCTCGTCGAGAAGTGGCGCAGCCAGCCGGGCATGCTGGGCCTGCGCTACGGATTTCTTTCGGAGCCGATGCGGGGCTGGCTGGCGGATGGGACGCTCGATTGGCTGTGGACGGCCGCCGAGCGGGCCGGCGTGCCGATCGCGATGCTGGCGACGGACTCGCTGTCTCACATCGGCCGGATCGCCGAGCGCCATCCGGGCCTGCGGTTGACCATCGACCATCTCGGCGGTCGGGGCGGCACCACCACGCTGAAGGACGACGCGGCGATGGAGCACATGCCGGTGCTCATCAAGCTGGCAAAGCATCCTAACGTCGCCGTCAAGGCGACCGGCGCGCCGGGCTATAGTAGCGGACCGTATCCGTTCACCAGCATGCACACGTACCTGCGCCAGATCTACGATGCTTTCGGGCCAACGCGCATGTTCTGGGGAACCGATATCACGAAGATGCCGTGCTCGTGGCGGCAATGCGTGACGATGTTCACCGAGGAGCTACCCTGGTTGCCGGAGCGTGACAAGGATCTCGTGATGGGCCGGGCCGTATGCGCCTGGTGGGGCTGGAACCAGTAAACGGAGGATCGGACATGACACCGCAATTGCGTCCTCTCGGCGCGGCGCTGGGAACCGAGGTCCTCGGGATCGATCTGGCGAAGCCGCTCGACGAAGCCACCTTCGCCGGAATCCAGGCGGCCTTTGCCGAGCATCCCGTGCTGGTCTTCCGGGACCAGAACCTGGGTGCGCCGGAGCTCGCCGCCTTCGGCCGCCGCTTCGGCACGCCGCGCCCGCACGCGCTGACCAAGTATCGCCACGCCGATTGTTCCGAAGTGTCGTGGCTGACCAACGTGGAAGAGACGGGCCAGATCGACTGGTACGGCGTCAAGCGCGCCACCGACTGGCACACCGACTCGACGTACGAGGACACGCTGCCGCTCCTGGCGATGTTGCACGCGAAGGAGGTGCCGTCGGAGAAAGGCGGCACGATGTTCGCCGACATGCGTGCGGCCTACGACGCTTTGCCCGAGGCGCGCAAGCATCTGCTGTCCGGCCTCACCGCCCTGCACGGCCGCACCGATGGTCCGGTCGGCGAGCGCCTGTACGGCGACAACAAGGGTGTGACCGACAAGAAGTACCTGGAAGTGCCATGGCCCGCGGTCACACGGCATCCGGTGACCGGCCGGCCGATCCTGTTCGTCAATCCCATGCACACGCACGGCTTCGTCGGCATGAAGCGGGAGGACGCGTGGCCGTTGATCGAGGAGCTCGC